>DASRPM010000111.1:0-2652 GCA_035646375.1 Vicinamibacterales bacterium | reverse complement strand
ACCGACGTCACCGGGTTTCGCGAGTACACGCTTGCCATCAAGGACCTCGACGCCGACGCGGTGCTGGATTTCCGCGTGGAGAAGGTGGCCTCGGTGGCGTGGCCGGCGGACTCCGCCGTGCTGTTCTACGTGACCGAGGACGACGCCAAGCGGCCGTATCGGCTCTGGCGCCACCGGCTGCGCGCCGACACGCGCGAGCTGATCTACGAGGAGACCGACGCGCTGTTCCGCGTCGGCGTCGGCCGGTCGCGCAGTCTCGCCTGGCTGTTCATGGCCACCCGGTCGTTCCAGTCGAGCGAGTGGCGCTGCCTGCCGGCCGGCGCCGTCGACGGCAGCTGGCGGCTCGTACACCCGCGCGAGAAAGAGCACGAGTACGACGTCGACCACCGCGGCGACCGCTTCTGGATCCGCACCAACGGCGGCGGTCAGCGCAACTTCCGGCTGGTCACCGCGCCCGTCGACGATCCGTCGGCCGCGCAGTGGACGGAGGAGATCGCCCACCGCGAGGAGGTCATGCTGGAAGAGCTCGACGTCTTCGCCCACCACGCCGTCGTCCACGAGCGCGAGGACGGGCTCATCCGCCTGCGCGTGCTGGACCTCGACACCGGCGGGTCGCATCACGTCGTCTTTCCGGAGCCGACCTACGAGGTGAGCGGCGACGCCAACGCCGAGTTCGACGTGCGCACCTACCGGTTTCGCTACCAGTCGCTGGTGACGCCGGCGTCTGTGTACGACTACACGCTGGACACGCGGGTGCTGACGCTGCTCAAGCAGACGCCGGTGCTCGGCGGCTACGACCCCGCCCGCTATCGCTCGGAGCGGCGCTACGCGGTCGCCTCCGACGGCACGCGGGTGCCGATCTCGCTCGTGCATCACGCCGATTTCCCGCCGGAGGCGACGCGGCCCATGCTGCTCACGGGGTATGGCGCTTACGGCCTGCCGTACCCGGTGACGTTCTCGTCGAATCGCCTCAGCCTGCTCGACCGCGGCGTCAGCTTCGCCATCGCCCACATCCGCGGCGGCGGCGAGGGCGGCAAGCGCTGGCACGACGCCGGCCGCCTGAAGCACAAGCCGAACACCTTCGGCGACTTCATCGCCGTCGGCGATCACCTGGTGGCGAGTCATTACACGGGCCACGCGCGCCTGGTGATCGAGGGCGGCAGCGCGGGCGGCCTGCTCATCGGCGCCGTGCTCAATCGCCGGCCGGATCTGGCCACGGCCGCCGTGCTGCGCGTGCCCTTCGTCGACGTGATCAACACCATGCTCGACGAGTCGCTGCCACTCACCGTCGGGGAGTTCGAGGAGTGGGGCAACCCCAAGGAGCGCGACTACTACGACGTCATCAAGACGTACTGCCCGTACACGAACCTCGCCCCCCGGCCCTACCCCCGCCTGCTCGTCAGGACGTCGCTCAATGACAGCCAGGTGATGTACTGGGAGCCGGCCAAGTACGTCGCCAAGCTCCGCTTCGTGGCGCCGCAGACCCCGCTGATCTTCAAGATCAACATGGCCGCCGGGCACGGCGGCGCCTCCGGGCGCTACGACTACTTGCGGGAGATCGCCTTCGACTACGCGTTCACGCTCACCACGCTCGGGAGACAGCCATGAAGGTCGCGCGCCTCGACACGCTGCATGCCGACGCCGGCAAGGGCAACTTCGACTTTCTGAAGCTCACGAGCGAGGACGGTCTCGTCGGCTGGAGCGAGTACAACGAGACGTTCGGCGGTCACGGTGTCACCGCGGCCATCGAGGGACTGGCGCCACTGCTGATCGGCAAGGATCCGCACGCCTACGAAGCGATCGTGGCCACGATGTACGCGGCGCGACGGCAGGCCCCGGGCGGGATCGTGCAGCAGGCCATCGCCGCCGTCGAGAACGCGCTGCTCGACCTCAAGGCCAAGGCGCTCGGAGTGCCGGTGTACGAGCTGTTCGGCGGGCCGCAGCGCGACCGGCTGCGGCTGTACTGGTCCCACTGTGGATCGTTCCGCGTGAGCCTCGCGAAGGAGATGCAGATCCCGTCTATCCAAAGCCTCGACGATGTCGTCGCCCAGGGCAAGGAGGCGGTCTCGAAGGGCTACACCGCCCTCAAGACCAACATCTTCGTCTTCGACGGCGGCGCGCCGCAGCTGCACATGCCGGGGTTCGCGCGCAGCGGACCCGAGTTTCCTGCGCTGAACGCCGAGCGGCGGGTGATCGCCGCCCTGCGCGAGCAGCTCGCCGCCTTCCGCGAGGGCGCGGGCAAGGACATGGATATCCTCGTGGACCTCAACTACAACTTCAAGACCGAGGGGTTCGTGAAGGCGGCGCGAGCGCTGGAGCCGTTCGACCTCTTCTGGGTCGAGATCGACAACTTCGATCCCGAGGCGCTGCACTATATTCGTTCGCGCATCCCCATGCCGCTGGCGTCGTACGAGAGTCTCTACGGCCGCCGCGGCTACCGCCCGTTCTTCGAGGCGCAGGCGGCCGACGTGGCCATCATCGACGCGCCCTGGAACGGCGTGGCGGAGTCGTTGAAGATCGCGGCCATGGCCGACACCTACGAGGTCAACGTGGCGCCGCACAACTTCTACGGCCACCTGTGCACGCTCATGAACGCGCACTGGTGCGCGGTGGCGCCGAACTTCCGCATCATGGAGATCGACGTCGACAACG
>DASRPM010000110.1:0-3712 GCA_035646375.1 Vicinamibacterales bacterium | reverse complement strand
GCGGCAAGCGCCCCGATGATGCCCTGATTCGTGCCGCCCAGCCCCTCGAGATGGCATCCCGACCGGGTCGCCACCGCGCGCGCGTCGTCCTGGGTGACCACATCGGTTTTCGCCCGGGCGGCAAACGCGGCCATGTCGCCGGACGCCTGCACGGCGACGGCCAGCCCCGGATCGCTGCCCTCCACGAACCACTCGCGCATCACCTCGCGCACGGTGGCCACGAGCTCGTGCCGCGGCACTTCCTCACCATGCGGCAGCTGGATGGAGGCGGAGCCGTTCTGGCTGGTGTAGGGCACACGCGGGTCGAAGAACAGCTGGTGGCGGCACACGATCGAGCCCCGCGCGACCGGCCCGAGCCGCCGCACGATGGCGCGCGCGAGCTGGTTGGTCCCCGGGCTGCCGACGATATCGGTGTCGTCGATGCCGATGTAGATCACGAGCGAGGCTCCGCTTCTTCCAGGGGAGTGTGCAAGCTCCGCCTCGCTAGGACAGTGTTTAATTGCCCGCCCTCCGGGCGGGCGTTAACCGGTCGTTGAGGTGGAACCAGCAGAAGGCGCCCAGCAGGCCGGCGACGATCCCCGACGCGGTGTAGGTGCCCATCGCCTGCAGCCACCAGCTGTCGAACGGCCGCGCGCCGGCAAGATCGAGCCCCACCAGCTTGGCCGCGGCACGCGACGCCAGCGCCGTCAGGTTCGTGGCGGTGCCCGCCAGCACCAGCGCCGCATACACGCGCCAGCCGCTGCGCGCGCCACGGAGCGCCAGGTCCATCATCGGCCCGAGCAGACACAGGCTCACGAGCGAGCCCGATCCGTAGCTGGCCGTACCGGCGCCTTGCAGCAGCCACGCCGTGCCCACCGCGCCGGCGCTCATCACGGAGCCGGCCAGACGGCGCGGCGCCACCGACAGGCCGAACGCCACGGGCAGCGCCGCGAGCACGATCGAGTGCCCCGGAATGCCCAGCCCCAGCTTCGCCATCCCGACGGCGGCCGCCGCCCCGGCGCCGCTCGCCAGCAGCACGAGCACTTCCAGCGCGGACATCCGCTGGCGGGACCGTGCCAGCGAGGGCACACGGGCCGCCGCGGTCAGCCCTTCATGAATGACGAACCACTGTGCCATGTCAGTTGACGCGCGCGCGCAAGGTCACCACGGCCGCCCGCCCCTCGCGCGGCAATCCGTACGACTGATCGTACAGCTCGTCGAAGAGATTCGTGACGTCGAAGACGATGTCGAAGCGGCGCGCCAGCGTCTGCGTGAATCCGGCGTCCACGAGCGTGTAACCGGCGGCCTGGCGCTGCACCGGAATGGCACCGCGTGAATCGTAGAGTTGAGAGCCGGTCCGGTGGACCGCACCGCGGACCGCCGATCCGGCAATCGGCGTCCACACCCATTCCAGGCTGCCACGGTGACGCGGCCGTGTCTGCAGCGGCTGTGTCCCGTCGATGAGGTCGTCGGCATCGAGGAAGCTGTAGCCGGCGCGTAGCCCCAGCCGGGGCACGCGGGTTGTCTGCGCCGTCACTTCCGCGCCACGAAACCGATAGCGATCGTGGTTCTCGAACGGCTGACCCGATTCCCGCTCGATGAAATCGCGCGCCGAGGTCGAGAACACGGAGAGCGCGACGCTCGACGCCATCCCGAACCGATAGTCGGCGCCCGCGTCAACGCCGTAGGCATGCTCGGCTCGAAGGTCCGGGTTGCCGGAGGACGTGTTGTACAGCTGATCGATGGAGGGCACGCGAATCTTGCGCGTCGCCGAGGCGTGCAGCTCGAGCGCGCTGGTGGCGTCGTAGGACAGGCCGGCCAGCCAGGTCGGCTCCGCCCTGTCGGCCGCGCCAGGCCGGTGCTGCACGTTCACCGCCGTTCCCACCACGGCGCCCAGACGCTGCGCCGGGCGCACTTGCCACTCCGCGCCCGCGGACGACACGTCCACGTGCTGGTCGATCGAGAACGCGCGCACGTTGAAGGCGGGAGGCTGACTGCCGCTGCCACCAGCGCGCCCGCCGCCGCCACCGCCGCCACCGCTCCCGCCGGCGCTCGGCACGTCGCGCATGACGCCGCTCGACTCGAACGACTCCCGTCTCTGGTTGACGGCGAGCCGCAGCCACCCGAGCCGCTCGAGGTCGAGCCTGGCGAGCGCGCTGCCGCCGGTGATCACCGTCCGCTCGCGCGACTCGAACGTGCCCTGCACCAGCGGATCGTCCATCGACGAATAGGTGTTGTCGTCGTAGCGCGAGCGGTCCTCGGTTTGAAGGTTGCGGAAGGCCCACGCGCGAAGGTTCACACGGCGCGACGGCGCCGCGACCATGGACACCTGGCCGCTCCCGAAGCGATACTCCTCGACGCGTTCGAACCGCGGCGTCTGCGCGAAGATGTCGGCCGGATCGTTGATGACGCTGCTCGGCACGCCGTAGCTGCCGGCTCCGAACGACCCCTCGGACGAGAACGACAGCCGCGGCGAAACGCTGTAGCCGACCGCGCCACGAACGTCGCTCCGATCACGATCGCTGTTCTGCCGCCGGCCGCCGTCTTCTTGCGCGGTCGCCGCAAACGAGCCGGGCAGCCGGAACGCGTCGGTGTCGTACGTCGTGGCCGTCGCCGTCACCGACCAGTTGCCGTGGGTCCGCGCATAACGGCCGCCGGCGCCCCATTGATCCGGCGCGCCGGCGCTGACGTTCGCGCCGGCCTCCGGCGTGCTGTCGATGGTGGTGATCTCGATCACCCCCGCCAGCGCGTTGTCGCCGTACAGGACCGAGCTGCTGCCGTAGCTGACCTTGATCTCGCGGATCGCGTCCGTGGACATGCGCGCCGGATCGAACTGGCCGTCCGCCGCGGAGTTCGACGGCACGCCGTTGACGAGCAGCAGGACGTGACGCGAACGGAAGCCGCGCACGTCGATCCGCGGCGTACCGTCGCCGCCGGTGCGAACGTAGATGCCGGGCAGCAGCCGCAGCGCCGCGTCGAGCGTGCGGGCGTTGCGGGCCTCGATCTCGGCGCGGCCGATCCGCCGGGTCGTGCCCACCTCTTCGACCAGCTCGGAGGCTTCGGTAATCGAAACGGAGAAGGTGGGCGTCGTCTGGGCGGCCGAGGGCTGCGACGCGAGGACCGCTGCCATGGCCCCCGCCAGACAGGCGATTCTGGGTGATTTCACGCTCTCTGCATTAGAGAATGGGGCCCCCGCTCGAGGCCAATCGATTCGCTCGATGGGGCTATACGCCGTACCTATCACCCCATTGCCGACCCGCCTTACCCGCCCCACCCGCCCTCCGGCGATTGGCCGCCGCCTGGCGGACGCCATTCGCCGGGAACTGGCCGCCATTCGCCGAAAGCCCGTTCCGGCCCCCCCTGAACCCTCGTAACTTCACGTGAGAGGAAATGAGGGAAGCCATGACGACAACGCGCGATGCGGCGATGACGGCGGCGGGGTTGGCGGCGTTCGGGAGCGCCACGGCAGCAGCGCTGATCATCTGGCTGCTCCTGGCCCGGCCGCTCGAGGTCATGGACGCGGTGAGCGCCCACGAGTTGGGCGGGCTGGCCCGGCTGGCCTTCACGACGCTGCAGGACATCCTGATGCGCCTCCTGGACCTTCTGTAAAGGCTGGAGACTGAGATGAGCGAGCTCGAACCGCGCAAGGGCAACATCGTCATCGGCGCCATGCTGATCCTGGTCGGCCTGGCGCTCACGCTGGACCGCGCCGGCATCCTCTCCTGGAGCGGCC
>DASRPM010000109.1:0-10441 GCA_035646375.1 Vicinamibacterales bacterium | reverse complement strand
CAGGTGGAGCCGCTGTGATAGATCGCGCTTCAGGCTTCCTCGAAACAGAGGCGTGCACAACACGCGACCCCGCAGCTCACTTGGGTAAAACATCGGCTCAAGCGAGCCTCCGAATACCATCACGAGCAAAGCAGGAGCAGTTCGATATTAGCCCAACTACGGACACAGTTGTAGGCGGAGTGAGCGGGATGGAAGAGCGAGGCGGACGAATCAGCGCGCGAGGCTGCCAGTTTGTGCAGTCTCGAACGATCCGAGTACGTCGTCCACCAGGCGCTCGAGCTGCAGCGCCCGCTCGTTGAGCTCGCCGCTCGAGGACGAGGACTGCTGCCGTGCGCGGAAGCACTCGTCGGCGAGGTTCAGCGCGACGAGCAGGGCCAGACCCAGCATGTCGCTGGTCGGCGCCGCCTGGGCGGCGGACTTCATTTTCTCGTCCACGTACGCGGCCAGTTCGGTCACGTACGCCACGTCGAGCGAGCTGCGGATGGGGTAGCGCTGCCCGGCGATCTCGACGCTGACGATGGAATTCGTCACGCGTTCAAATGATCGAGCTGGCGCAGCATGTCGCCCACGCGCGCCCGCACGAGCTCCCGCTCGTCGCGCAGCGCCGCCAGCTCCGATGCGGTGCCGTCGAGGTCGGTGACCCGGGCGCGCATCTCCGCGAGTTCCTCGGTCAGCCGGGCGTTCTCCTCGGCCGACCGCGCCTGATCGGCGCGGAGTTGCGTGACCAGACCGACGAGAAGCTTCACTTTGTCTTCAAGTCGATCGATCGGGTCGAGGTCTACCGTGCGCGCGACTGCTGACTTCACCATCCCGCTCCGTTGTTCGTTCGAGAATGCGACTGCCCAGGGAAAAGGACTCGCGTCCGGCGAGAATGGTGCCACGAACGCGGCAGCCGATCAATCAGAATTGCACACGCTAGCGCTGGACGGCGGCGTGTTCCGCCGACAGCGCGCGCATGATCGCGTCCATCGCGGTCTGGATCTCGGCGTCGGTGAGCGTACGATCCGCGGCGCGGAAGGTGAGCCGCAGCGCGAGGCTCACTTTGCCGTCTGGCACGCCCTTGCCCTGGTAGCGATCGAACTCGCGCACCTCGGCCAGCGTCGGCGGCGCGGCACGGCGAATGCTGGCGCGCAGGTCCGCGGCCGGCAGCGTGTCGCTGACGAGCAGCGCGATGTCGCGCGTCACCGACGGGTAGCGCGGCAGCGGCACCACGCGAGTGGCGTGCGCGCCGGCCACCGAGGCCACCGCGTCGAGATCGAGATCCGCCACGAAGACCGCGTCGTCCCCCGGCAGCCCGTGCCGTTCCGCCAACGCTTTCGACAGCCGTCCGACGACGCCGATCCGCTGCTCGCCGCTCATGAGCGCCGCCGCCTGCCCGGCCACGAGCCAGCTCTCGGCGTGCGGGACCACGGCGGCCTGGACGTGCAGCGCGCGGCACACGCGGTCCACGGCGCCCTTCATGTCGAAGAAGGTCACGTCGGGGACGGCGCCGCTCCAATGGGCCGCGTCGCTGCCGCCGATCCACGCCAAGGCGAGCGACTGCCGCTCGCCGCGCGCCTTGGAGAACACGTTGCCCAGCTCGAAGAGGCGCACGTCGCGCTGCTCGCGTCGGCGGTTGTGGGCCAGCGCGTCGAGCAGGCCCGGGAGCGCCGAGGGGCGCAGCACGGCGAAGGTCTCCGACAGCGGGTTGGCAATCGCGGCCACGTCACCAGGAGCTGCGAAGGGCGCCGCCGCCGGCTCGGCGATGAAGCCGAACGTCACCGCCTCCGAGAAGCCGGCGCCGGTCAGCACCCGGCGCAGGTGGCGCGCGCGCGTGATGCGTGGATCCATCGGGGGCGCGGCCGCGCGGAGCGCCGGGAACGTGGCCGGGATCCGGTCGAAGCCGTAGTGCCGCGCCACTTCCTCGATGACGTCCACCTCGCGCACCACGTCCACGCGCCGGGTCGGCGCCGTCACCATCCAGCCGTCGCCGGCGGGCGCGAGGCCGAAGCCGAGCGCCGACAGGATGGCCGTGACGTCGGCATCCGGCACGTTCACGCCGAGCAGGCTCGCCAGTCTGGACCGGCGCAACGCGAGCTGCCGCGGTGCGACGGGGGCGGGATAGGCGTCCACCACCTGGCCGCGGGCACGTCCGGCGCCGGCGGCTTCGAGCAGGGCACAGGCCCGCCGCATCGCCAGCAGCGGCAGGTTCGGATCGACGCCGCGCTCGAACCGGGTGCTCGCCTCGGTCTTGAGGCCGAGCGCCTTGCTGGTGCGCCGCACCGAGTTGGCGTTGAACGAGGCGCTTTCGAAGACGATGGTGCGCGTGCCCCCGCTCACCTCCGAGTCGGCGCCGCCCATCACGCCGGCAATCGCAATCGGCGCCGCGGCGTCGGCAATCACCAGCATCTCCGGCGCGAGCGCGCGGTTCTGGCCGTCGAGCGTGGCGATGCGCTCGCCGGGCCGCGCCCGCCGCACCCGGATTTCCGCGCCGCCGATCTTCGTGAGATCGAAGGCGTGCATCGGCTGCCCGAGCTCGAGCAGCACGTAGTTGGTGATGTCCACGACGTTGCTGATCGGGCGCACGCCGGCGCTGCGCAGGCGTGCCTGCAGCCATTCCGGCGACGCACCGACGGTCACGTCCGCCGCCGCGCCGGCATAGCGCGGACCCAGGTCGGGATCGTCGAGGTGCACGCTCACCTCGGCGCGATCCGCCGGAATCAGCGACGCCAGGGCCACGTTCTCGGCCGGCTCGCGCAGCGGCAGCGTGTACGCGGTGGCCACCTCGCGCGCCAGCCCGAGTACCGACAAACAGTCCGGCCGGTTGGCGGTGACCTCGAAGTCGATCACGGCATCGTCGCCCGCGCCCTCGATCCCTTCCACGGCAAAGCCGCGCACCGACAGCCGCGCGGCGACGTCGGCCGCCGTCCCCGGCACGTCCACGAACTCCTTCAGCCAGGAGAAGAGGACCTTCATAGCGGGAACTGCTCGAGGAAGCGCAGATCGTTCTCGTAGAACAGGCGGATGTCGTCCACGCCGTACTTGAGCATCGCCAGGCGTTCCATGCCGAGGCCGAACGCGAAGCCGCTCACCTTGTCCGGGTCGTAGCCGACCGCCTCGAACACCGCCGGGTGCACCATGCCGCTGCCCAGGATTTCGATCCAGCCAGTGTGCTTGCACACGCTGCAGCCGCTGCCCCCGCAGGCCGTGCACGAGATGTCGATCTCGGCGCTGGGCTCGGTGTAGGGAAAGAAGCTGGGACGCAGGCGCACTTTGACGTCGCCGAAGATGCCGGTGAGGAGCGCCTCGAAGGTGCCCTTGAGATCGGCCAGCGACACGCCTTCGCCGACCACCAGCCCCTCGACCTGCTGGAACATCGGCGTGTGGGTGAGGTCCAGGTTGTCGCGGCGGTAGACGCGCCCCGGAACCAGGATGCGCACCGGCGGCGGGAAGGTCTTCATGTAGCGGATCTGCATCGCCGACGTGTGCGTGCGCAGCAGCGTGGCGGCGCGGACCTGCGCGTCGGGAATGCGGCCGCCCACCGCCCGGTGCGCCCCCCAGATGCCGCCCACCATGGGCGCGCCGAGGTAGAGCGTGTCCTGCATGTCGCGCGCGGGGTGGTCCGGCGGCATGTTGAGCGCTTCGAAGTTGTGGAAGTCGTCCTCGACTTCGGGCCCCTCGAGGATCTCGTAGCCCATGCGGCTGAAGATGTCCTCGACGTCCTGCCGCACGCGCATCAGCGGGTGGATGCGGCCGGCGGCGTGCTCGCGCCCGGGTAGCGTGACGTCCACGCTGCCGGCCGGCGGACGGCTGGCCTCGACCGCGGCGGTGCGCTCGGCCAGCGCCGTCTCGATCTCGGTCTTGAGCGCGTTGACGTTCGCGCCGAAGGCGCGGCGCTCCTCGGGCGGCAGGCTCTTGAGCGTCTGCATCAGGGCGGTGACGGACCCCGACTTGCGGCTCAGGAACTCGTCGTCGATCGCCTTCAGGTCGCGCGCGCTCGCGGCGGCGGCGAGCCGGGCCTGGAAGTGCGCGCGGAGCGTGTCGATGGAGGAAGCGTCGGCCATAGATCAAAAAAAAGGCGGGTCGGAAGACCCGCCTTTCAGTTCACCATCCGGTTCCAGCTACGCGGCGGGCAGCGCAGCCTTGGCTTGCGAGGCCACTTTCGCAAACGCGGTCGACTGCGTGATCGCCATGTCGGCGAGCATCTTCCGGTCGAGCGTGATGCCGGCGGCCTTGAGGCCGCGAATCAGCTGCGAATAGGTGATGCCGTTCTCGCGCGCGGCGGCGTTGATGCGCACCACCCAGAGCCGGCGGAAGTCGCGCTTCTTGTTCTTGCGCCCGACGTAGGCGTACTTCGCCGCGGTATCGACCGACTCTTTGGCCTGGCGATACAGCTTGCTCTTGGTCTGGTAAAAGCCTTTCGCGCGTGCCAGCAGCTTCTTGCGCTTGGCGCGGCGGACGGTCCCGCGTTTCACTCTCGGCATTGCCTGTTCTCTCTACTTGTAGGGCAGCATCAGCCGGATCTTGATGGCGTCGCCTTCCGACACCGTCTTGGACCCGCGCATGTGCCGCTTCGACTTCGTCGTCTTGCTCGTGAGGATGTGGCGCTTGAAGGCGCTGGAACGGGTGATCTTGCCCGTGCCCGTCTTCTTGAACCGCTTCGCGGCCCCACGATGTGTCTTCAGCTTCGGCATCTCTACGTACCTTCCTCCACCGGCGCCTCTTCGGCGTCGGCTTCCTGCGGCCGCGCCGCCTTCGGCGCGTTCTTGCGGCCCGCGCGCTGGCCCAGAATCACGTGCATCTGGTTGCCTTCGCGCCGCGGCATCGTTTCAGCAATCGCCAGATCCGCCAGATCGTTCAGCAGCCGCTCGAGGATGCGCTGCCCGATCTCCGGGTGCGCCATCTCGCGGCCGCGGAAGAAGATCGTGGCCTTGACCTTATCGCCGTCGTTCAAGAAGCGCTCGATGTGCTTCTTCTTGAACTGGTAGTCGTGTTCGTCGACCTTGGGTCTGAACTTGATTTCCTTGACCAGGATCACGCGCTGGTGCTTCTTCGATTCCCGCGTGCGCTTCTGTTCCTGGTACTGGTACTTACCGAAGTCCATGATCCGGCAGACCGGAGGCACCGCGGTGGGAGAGATCTCGACGAGGTCGAGGCCTTTCTGTCGCGCGATTGCCAGCGCCTGCGGCGGTGGCATGATCCCGAGCTGCGTTCCAGTGTCGTCGATGACTCGAATCTCTCGAACCCGAATGCGCTCGTTGGTGCGAACGCGGTCATCACGTCGGGGCGAACGATCGTAGGCGATATGGTCCTCCGCGCTCTATTTCCTAGAGCTCTAACTGCCTAGTTCCCGGCGTGCCGCTTCGCCGGCGGCGGCCTCGACGAACTCGGCCAGCGGCCGTGCCCCGAGATCCCCCTTCGACCGGTTGCGAACCGACACGGCGCCTTCCGCCACCTCGCGGTCGCCCAAGACCAGCATGTAGGGGACCTTCTGCAACTGCGCCTCTCGGATCTTATAGCCAATCTTCTCGACGCGCTCGTCTACTTCCACCCGTAACCCCCGGCTGGCCAGCGCTTGCTGGACCGTCCGGGCGTATTCGAGGTGTCGGTCGGCGATCGGCAGCACGACAGCCTGGACAGGGGCCAGCCAGAGCGGCCAGGCACCGGCGAAGTGCTCGATGATCATGCCCAGGAAGCGCTCGAAACTGCCGAAAATGGCCCGGTGGACGACGATCGGCCGGTGGTGGGCGTTGTCGGCCCCCACGTAGTGCAGGTCGAACCGTTCCGGGAGCTGATAGTCGAGCTGAATGGTGGCGCACTGCCACTTCCGCCCGATGGCGTCGGTGACGTCGAAGTCGATCTTCGGGCCGTAGAACGCCCCGTCGCCCTCGTTGACGGTGTACGCCTCGCCGAGCCGGTCGAGGGTGGCCTTCAACTGGGCCTCGGCGTCGTTCCAGGTCTCGATGCTGCCCAGGAAGTCCGGCGGCCGTGTGGACAGCTTCATTTCGGGCGTGAGCCCGAAGTCCTTATAGACGCGCTGGACCAGCCGGAGCACGTGCTCGACCTCGCTGCCAATCTGGTCCTGGGTGATGAAACAGTGGCCGTCGTCCTGCTGGAACTGCCGGACGCGGGTGAGACCCGACAGGACGCCCGACGCCTCGTTGCGGTGCAGCGGCGTCTGCTCGTGATAGCGGATCGGCAGGTCTTTGTAGCTGCGCACCTCGCTCGCGAACATGAGCATGTGGCCGGGGCAGTTCATGGCCTTCAGCGCCATCTGCTCGCCCTCGGACTCCGCAGTGTTTCCTTCCACAATGAACATGTTCTCGCGGTAGTGCGACCAGTGGCCGGAGGTTTCCCAGAGCGCCTTGTTGAACACGATCGGCGCCTTCACTTCGGTATAGCCCGCCGGGACCAGCACCTCGCGCATGTAGCCCGCGAGGATGTTGTAGATGACGGTGCCCTTCGGCAGCCAGAAGGTGGCGCCGGGCGCCCACTGGTGGAACATGAATAGCTTCTGGTCCTTGCCGATCTTCCGGTGGTCGCGGAGCTTGGCCTCCTCGATCCGCTTCAGGTGCTCCGCCAGCTCCTTCTCGCTGAGGAACGCCGTGCCGTACAGCCGCTGCATCGGCTGGTTGCGCGCGTCGCCCTTCCAGTAGGCGTTCGAGGTGGTGAGCAGCTTGAACGCCTTGAGCCGGCCGGTGGACGGCACGTGCGGGCCGACGCAGAAGTCCACGAAGGTGTCTTTGTCCTTGATGGTGTAGACCGACACCTCGGACTGGCCTTCGGTCTTCTCGTCGATCAGCTGCACCTTCAGCGGCTCGCCGCGCGCGCCGAAGAAGCGCTTCGCCTCGTCGCGCGGCCACATCTGCCGCTCGTAGACGAAGTCCTGCGACGCCAGCTCGCGCATCTTGGCCTCGATGGCCTCGATGTCGTCCGGCACGAACGGGCGTGGCACGACGAAGTCGTAGAAGAACCCTTCCTCCGTGGGCGGACCGATGCCGCACTGGACGGCGGGGAAGAGGTTGGTCACCGCGGCGGCCATCAGGTGGGCGGTGCTGTGCCGCGCCAGCATCAGCGCCTCGGGGCTCTTGTCGGTGACGATGCGGACCCGGGCGTCGGCCGTCAGCGGGTAGGTGAGATCCACCAGCTTGTCGTCCACCACCGCCGCCAGCGCGGCCTGCGCCAGGCGTGGAGAGATCGCCTCCGCGACGGCGCGCACCGGCGCGCCCGCGGATACAGGCTTGCTGGATCCATCCGGCAGTGTGACTGTGACCTGGCTCATGGGACTACTGGGCTTGCCATCCGTAGCTCGCAGCACCCTTCGCCTGCATCAATGAGCGAAGGGTGGTAGGCGCGGGTGGACTCGAACCACTGACCTCCTCCGTGTCAGGGAGGCGCTCTAACCAGCTGAGCTACGCGCCTATGCTGCTATCTGCTGTGAAATCAGGCCTTAACCCGAATGGGCAGTATAACAAACCTCGACCGGGGCCCGAGACAGGAATATCGGGAGGACGGACCATCTAGGGGATGGTCCGTTCAGAGGAGTACGCGGGTCGGCCTCTAGCGAACGGCGTCCTTGAGCGACTTGCCGGCCTTGAAGCGCGCGACGCGCCGCTTCGGGACCTTGATGGCCGCACCGGTCTGCGGGTTGCGAGCGGTGCGCGCCTTGCGCTGGCTCGTGGAGAACGTGCCGAAACCGACGAAGGTGATCGAGTCGCCCTTCTTCAGGCTGCGCGTGATGCCGTCGATCAGCGAATCGACCGCCGCGGCGGCCGCCGTCTTCGACTGGCCAGTGTCCTTGGCGATCTTGCCGATCAAATCCTGCTTGTTCATGCATGGCTCCTGGGCCGTGTCTGGCAAACCGGCTTGACGCCGGTTCGCTATTTACGCAGAACGCGACGACGTGGCGCGTGTGCAGTTGTGCGCACCGCCCCGCGTTATACGCCTGCGTTTCAGGAGAGTCAACGGAGAACCGCCTGTTTTTCGGGCTTCTCCGGGCACAGGCTTCTGTTGAATGGAGGAAGCGTCTGAAGATCTGGGCGTACAGACGAAGGGCAGGTCCGAAGACCTGCCCTAGGTAAGCGTGCGACTGACTACGCCGCCTTCTTTATCTCGGTAGCGGGCTTGCCGTTGGTGAGGCGGTCGATCGCCTTGTCGAGCGTGGCGTCGCCGGCCGGCGGCTCGGCGCCGAAGTCCACTTCGGGCTCTTCGACCTCGACGTCCGGCACGAGGCCGCGCTCGTGGATGGCGCCGTTCTTTGGCGTGAGGTAGCGCACGTTCGACAGCAGCAGTCCGCTGCCGTCGGGCAGCTTCACCAGGCGCTGCCGCGCCGCGCGGCCGAGCGTGTGCTCGCCCACGAGCTCCGCGCGCTCGTTGCCGTCGAGCGCCGCCGCGAACACTTCGGCGGCTCCGGCCGTACCCTGGCTCACGAGCAATGCCACCGGCTCGCGCACCGAGCCATCGGGCGCCGCGGCCGTCACCAGCTCGCGCTGATCCTTCGCCTGACGCACCACCAGCGTGCCCGCGGGCACGAACAGCCGCGCCGTCGCGATGCCGTCGTCGATGTCGCCGCGCGCGGTGCCGCGCAGGTCCACCACGAACTTGGTCGCGCCCGTCTTGCCGAGCGCGTCGAACGCCTGCTTCACCTTCGCCGGCGTGTCCTTGTTGAAGTCCACCACGCGCACGTACCCGGTGCTCGCGTTGGCCATCTTGGACGTCAGGTCCGGTCCGGCTACGCGCTCGCGCGTGAGCACCACGTCGTGCGGCTCGGCCGCGTTGCCGCGGAACACGAGCAGCTTGACCTTGCTGCCCTGCGCGCCCGCCAGCAGGCGTGTGCCCTCGAACGCCGACATGTCGCGCGTAGGCTTGTCGTTGATGCCGCGGATGAAATCGCCGGTGCGGAGCCCAGCCTTGGCGGCGGGCGAGCCGTCGCGCGTGGACACCACGCGCAGGTAGTACTGCCGTGTCAGCACGATGCCGACATCGGCAGGACCGGCGGGCTGATTGCTCTCGGCGGCCTTCACGAGATCCGGCGGGAGATAGGCGCTGTCGGGGTCGAGGCCGTCGGTGAGCCCCTTGAGGGCGCCGCGCATGGCGTGGCGGACGTCCACTTCCTCGACGTAGTTGTTGAGAACGAGCGAGATGACCTCTTCGAAGACCGGAAGCTGGCGGAACATGTCGTCCTTGCCAGCACCGAGCACGCGCCCGAGGTAGCCGCCGATGATGGCGAAGGCGATGATCGGCGTCGAGACGGCGAGAACCCAGAGCCGCGTGCGTGACGTCATGAATTGTCCTGTCTCTAGCGGGGCCTGAGCCATTGTACGGGATCGACCGAGCGACCGTCGATGCGCAGCTCGAAGTAGAGCTGCGACGGCCCGGCCGGTGAGGGGCCCACCCGTCCGACTTCCGCGCCGGCTTCCACCACCTCACCCCGTTGGACGCTGAGCGAGAGGAGGTAGCCGTAGAGCGAGTAGTTGTTGCCGCCGTGGTCGAGGATGACCAGGGTGCCGAGGCCGGTATAACCCTCGGCATAGCCGACAGTTCCCCCGTGGATCGCCCGGACGGCCGTGCCTTCCGGGGCTGCGACCTCGAGCCCCGTCCGCACCAGCGGCCCGCCCTGACGCCCGGTCGGCTGACCGAAGCGCGACGCCAGCTCGCCTGTCACGGGCCAGTCGAGTCCGCCACGGAACGGCGCCAGCGGCACGGGTATACCTGGGCGTTCCCCGGCCAGCTGCGTGATCTGCTGATCCAGCCGCTCGCGCGCCTCCTGCAGCTCGCCGACATACTGCGCGGTGAGGTCGCGCCGCGAGTCGATCTGTTCGATGAGTGCCGCGCGCTCGGCCACCGCGCGCTCGGCCAGCCCACGCGCACGGCGCGCCGCCGCCTCGCGCGTCTTCATCTCGGTCATCTTCGCCTGCAGCAGGGTGCGCTCGGCGCGCAGCGCCTCCACCGTCTGGTGGTAGTCGCTCAGGATGCGCTCCTGCCGGAACGTGAGCGCCGTCATCGCGCGGGTGGCGCGCGCGAAGCCGCGCAGATCGCCGGCCGAGAGCAGCAGGCGCAGGTAGCCGCTGCGTCCGCGCTTGTAGGTTTCAACCAGCTGTTGCTTCAGGTCGGGGAGCCCGCGCATCCGCTCCTCGTCGAGCAGCTCGAGGCGCCTGCTGGTGTAGTTGAGGTCTTCCCTGGCGGCGCCCAGCGTGCGCTCGGCTTCCTGCGCCTCGGTCACGCGGATGTCGCGCTGGATCTCGAGCCTGCGGACCTCGCCGAGGAGCGTCTTGGCCTGAGTGGCGAGCCGGTCCGCCTCCTGCCGCAGCGCGCGGAGCCGGTCGTCCACGCGGCTCTTGGCTTGCGCGGGGTCGCCAGCCGGCTGCTGCGCGAGCGGCAGCGCGACGCCGATAAGACACGCGATCGCGATGATGCCCAGACGTGAACGGCTCGATGCGACCTGCATGACTGGAGTATCGGC
>DASRPM010000108.1:0-6031 GCA_035646375.1 Vicinamibacterales bacterium | reverse complement strand
CACATACTGCTCGCGGAACCGCGACAGCACCATCGCGTCCAGGAACGAGCGCGTGCCCAGGTTTTCCGTATACCAGCTCGGGCGCGGCAGCGAGCCCGTGATGGTCGTCGGCATGATCTTTCCAGCGGTGGCCTTCAGCATGAATGAGGAACTCCTGCATAAAACATGGGCGAGGCCCGAGGCCTCGCCCACAGGTGGGCGGGTCTGAAGACCCGCCCCTACGAAAACATTTGGCGGCCCAGCCTGACGATGAGGCCGCGTTACCGCCCGGCGCCGGCGAGTTCGCCGCGCACGATGCTCGCCCCCTCGGCGAGCGCGCCGAGCTTCATCTTCGCGACCATGCGCGCCAGCGGCTTCATGCCGCAGTCGGTGCTGAGAACGACCTGCTCGGCCGACGGCACGTGCTGCACCACCTGGCGGATGCGCTCGGCAATCTGCTTCGGCGACTCGATGGCGTTCGTGCGGATGTCGAGCACGCCGATCTGGATGCTCTTGTCCTTGGGCAGGTTCTTCAGGAACTCCACGCCCGCCATGTGGCGGTTGGCATAGTCGAGCACGAACTCGTCGATGCCGGGCGTGTCGAAGAAGTGCGGCAGCACCGTCTGGTACCCCTCGGGGAACGCGCCGCTCAGCAGGTCGTTGCCCCAGGCGTTGCCGAAGCAGAAGTGCCAGCCGATCTTGGCGTTGACGCCGTCGCAGGTCTGCGCGATGCAGTCCTTGATCCACTTGTAATCGTCGACGTTGTTCGTGAACAGCGGCATCCAGGCGCCGAGGTCCTCGAGCTGCAGATACTTCGCGCCGGCCGCGACCAGTTCCTTCATCTCGGCGTTGAAGATCGGCGCCAGCGCGAAGCTGAGCTCCTTGGCGTTCTTGTAGTGATTGAAGTAGGCGTGCCACGCCAGGTTGACCGGACCGGCGCCCACCGACACCTTTACCGGCACCTTCGAGTGCGCGCTGGCGATCTTGTAGAGATCGGTGAGGCGAATCGGGCCGCGCGTCACCGGGCCGCTGTTGATGACGCCGCCCCAATCGTCGAACATCGCCTTGCTGAAACTGGCTTCCTGGTTGACGAAGGACGGGTGCGGCTCGCGCGCCGGCTCGAAGCCGCCGATGCGCTCATACATGTACCAGCAGAACGCGCCGATCGATCCGACGTAGTCGTCGTACCACATGTTGCCGTCGGTCACGATGTCGAGGCCGGCGTCCTCCTGATCGCGGATCACCGTGGCCACCGCGTCGGTGTAGGCCTCTTCGTGCTGCACTTCCTTGAACGCAATCCGGACGTCGCGGCCGAGCAGCTGCTGCGTGAACCAGTGCGGCCGCGGGTACGAGCCCACCATCGTGGTGGGAAGAATCTTGTCGACGACTTTCTTCACCATGTCTGCCTCGTCGCGTCGAGCCGGCGCGTCGCGCAGCGAGCCCGCCGCATCGTGCGGGTCGGTGGTGACCGTCGGCCTATTGTGCTTGTGAAATTCGCTATGCGAAGTTTAGTTCGAAGTTCGAGCGATTGTAGCCCTAAAACGCGGCGGCGAGCACGCCCTCCACCTCCGCGAGCGTGACCGCGTGGCCCACACGCGGCGACTGCGTCATCGCGTCGTGCACCACCGCCGCCACGCTCGCCAGCTCGCCGCGCGGAACGTCCACTTCGGAGAGTTTCGACGGCAGCGCGAGGCGCGTCACCAGGGCGGCGACGGCGTCGGCGCAGGCCAGCGCACCCGGCAGGGCGTCGCCGGCATCGAACGGGATCCGAAGCGCGCCGGCAATCGCCTCGAACCGATCGGGCTGCTTGCGGGCGATGGCGCGCATGGCGTGCGGCAGCGTGATGCACGAGGTGACGCCGTGCGCCACGTTCCAACGCGGACCAATCTGGTGACCGAGCGCATGCGACAGCCCAAGGCCGGCGTAGGCGATGCCCTGAACGCTCATCCACGCGGCCGTCTGGCACCACAGCCGATCCTCGCGCCCGGATGTGGCGTCGAGCGACGGCACCAGACGCGCCGCCAGCGTGGCGAGCGCGGTGGCGGCCTGCGACGCCGACACCGGATGTTGATAGGTCGAATACAGAGTCTCGACCGCGTGATCCACGGCTCGCATCCCCGAGGCGGCCCAGAGCCAGGTGGGCGTGGCTACCGTGAGATCGGGATCGAGCACCACGACACGCGGCGCCAGCCGGGGATCGGCGGTGGCGTGCTTCACCCTCGAGCCCTCGTCGGTGATGCCCGCGACGGCGGTGAACTCCCCTGCCGAGAGCGTCGTCGGCACCGCCACGTGCGGCAGCGCCACGCGCGTGTCCGCGGCCGCGCCGGCGCCGGCCAGCTGCAGGTGCACCGCCGCCTTGGCCGCGTCGATCGGGCTGCCGCCGCCGAAGCTGACGAGACAATCCGCGCGGGCGGCGTGGAGCACCCGTGCGAGCTCGGCGACCGCGGTCGCCGGCACGTGCTGCCGCGCGCCGCCGAACACCCTGACGCACCGGGTGCCCAGCGCACCCGTCACACGCTCGAGCAGCGGCGAGGCAGCAAGCGTGCGCCCGGTCACGACGACGGCGCGCGAGGCGCCCAGCCGGTCGAGCTCGTCGCCGAGCCGCGCCGCGCTGCCGGCGCCGAACACGACGCGTTCGAGCTGTGTGAGCGGATATTCGCCGCTCAGGGGGTGCATGGGGGAATCGTAGTCCAGAGCCTTTAGCCTTCAGCCTTTTGCCTTTAGCCACGGACGGCTAGAGGCCAAAGGCTAGAGGCTAGAGGCCGGTGGGCGCGCTATCGGGCGACGCACGGTGTCGGGTTCCACCCGGTCGCGTCGCTCTGTTTCTTGTACTGGTAGGTCTTGATGTACGGCAGCGCGAGGTACTGCGGGTCGTCCACCATGATGGTCACCGCCAGGTACTCCTGCCCTTCGTCCGCGAGCTTCACGAAGTACTCGGTGATGGTGGCGTTGGCGCCGTACGGTATCCCGTTCTTGCGCAGGTAGCCGGGGCGCAGGCGATTGGTCGTCACCACGAGCTGCCCCGTCGTCGCGGATCCGCGGCCGCGGCCGCCTGGGAGCTGCCAACGCGCGGTGGAACTTCCCTGCCACGTGGCCTCGCCGGCCGCGGGCGGCGCCGCGAAGAAGAACCGGCGCGTCTGCGTGCCGGCGTCGAGATCCATCTTGAGCGTGCTGTCGTTCTCCCAGGTGATGTGCAGCCGGCCCGGCAGGCGCATCACGCCGCCGGCGCCGTAGGCGCGGCACGCCTCGCCCGCGGCTTCGTCTTTGGCCGGATCCCACTCGCCCATCACCCGGCGCGCCTCGGCGTTCACCGGCACGTAGTCCGCGTTGCCTTTCGGCGGCGTCAGCATGCGGTAGCGCCAGTCGTCGGTGACGAGCGCTACCCAGTAGCCGGTGATGTCGATGGGCGCTTGCGCGCGGCCCGTGGCGGCCGGCCCCGGCGCGCCGCCGCGGCCAACCGGTCCCGGCGCAGCTTGCCGCCCCTGCGCCGCGAGCGACATCGACGAGAGCGCGGCGACGGCCGCGCACATGGTGAAGAACCGGCGCATGCCCAATTTCTTACGAAGCCTTGCCAAGGGTCTTGTGGATCGCTTCGACGAACTGCGCCGGCGTCCACCGCGGGTTCTTGCCGTAGAGGCCGTCGTAATCGCGCGTGGGCCGCGCCGCCTTGATCTGGTCCAGCGTCATGCCGCGGCGGCTCAGCTCGCGGATGCGGTCGCGCATGATGGTGACCATGTCGCGGTAGTACGCCACGTCGGCGGTGTCCAGCAGCCGCCCGTGCCCGGGCACGACGATGGTGCCGCCCTCCATCATGTGCTCGACGACGCAGACATCCAGCACCCAGTTGAGCGTCTCGATGAGACCGTTGATGGTGCCGCCGCGCGCGGTGTCGATCACCGGGAAGCTCGTCATGTCGATGACGTCGCCGACCGCCAGCACGTCCGAGCCGCGGAAGTAGACGATGCTGTCGCCGTCGGTGTGGGCCGAGTCGGGGTGGGTGATCACCACGCCCTCGCCGTTGAAGAAGTTCAGCTTCTTGTCGCGCCCGCCGTAACTCTCGCTGGGGGCCAGCTTCGACTGGTCGGCTCTGCTCAGGCGCAGCGCCGCGTTCTCGTGGGCCACGACCGCGGCGCCCTGAAGACTGTTGTCGAGATTGCGGACGCCGTAGCTGCGCCCCGCCGCGCCGATGACGGCGTTGCCGCCGATGTCGTCCGGATCGTCGCTGGTGTTGATGATGTAGCTGATGGGCCGTGGCGCGGGCGGGCTGGCGGTAGTCGGCAGCAGCTCGGAGCTGCTCCACCACTGGCACCCCTGCACGACCCCGACGCACGACTTCAGCGGCATCGGGCTGGCGGTCACCCGCCGCGACAGGTCGCGCACGACGGCGAGCGTCTTCTCGGCCATCGCCACCGAGCCCGAGTCCACCAGCATCACGCCGTCCTTGCCAACCGAGGCGGTGATGTTGGCGCCGGCGCCCGTGATCAGGAAGATGTTGCCGCGCACCGGCAGCACGCGCAGCTCGCTGCCGGCGGCCGGCACTTGCGCCCGGAGCGGGGCGACCACGGCCACCGAGGCCACGGCCACCGCCGCCGCGGCGGCCCCCAGGATTGTTCGCAGTGTCATCAGAACCCCGACCCGGAGGTGGCGCGCTTGTCGCCCTTCGACCAGTTGTCGGGCTGCAAGGTCTTCTTGAACTCGGGATACATCGTCGCCGGCCCGCCCGTGGGTCCGCTGGCTGGCAGGCCGTAGCGCTGGCGGACGTCCTTCAGAAACTGGTTCTCGCCCGGCAGGTAGTGAGGCACCTGCCCTTTCTCGAGCCCCTCGTAGGCCGCCGTGCAGGGATGCGCCGGCACCTGCGAGTTGACCGACAGGCGGTATTCGGCGCTGCGAATCAGCGGCTCCGACAGATAGACCGGGTCGTGCACGATGTTGATCCACGTCAGGATGTCGCCGCGGCGGATCCAGAAGGTGGTCACCTTGGAGCGGTCGCTCGCCATCGCGCCGTTGCGGCGGATGTAGTCCTCCTTCAAGTGCGTCGTGGTGATGCGCAGCATGTCGCCTTCCCACGTCCCGGTGGAGAACCCGCCCCAACTATGGTTGGCCTCGGCGGGCGGCGCGCCGCGACCGTCGAGATACACCGGCATGTTGGTGGACTGGTGCCACTCGGGCTGATAGGCCACCACCTCGCGCGAGAACGGATCGACGTCCTTCGTGATGCGCAGCTGCGTCGGGCCGCGGTAGATGTAGGTCCAGCCGTGCGGCCGGCACTGGTACTCGGGAAGGCTCAGGATCGACGCGTCCCAACTCTCCGCGCGGGCCAGGCCGTCGGGGTTGAGCGGCAGGCCGACGAAGTCGCCGACCCACGGGTTCTCCGTGTTGTCCATCGAGCGGACCACCGTCCACTCGCCGGAGAAATCCACCTGTGCGCCCGCGGTCGCCGCGCACGCCGTGACCGTCAGCAACGCAATCGCCGCAGTTCGTCCGATGCCGACTGTCACCGTTCCCCCATTCGCAGCGCGAAAAATGCTTCTGCGTACGCATTCGATATACGTCCCGCCCCCCGACACTGTCAAGACGCGGCAGGCGCGGCCGCACAAAACGCGGCCCACTCGCAGTATCTGGCAAACCGGCTCAACGCCGGTTCGCGATTCAGATCAGTGCGCTTTGGAGAATTCGGCCTTCGTGCGCGACAGCGCGATCTCCGTCGTCGGCGGTGCCACCGCGGCCGGCTTGGGGCGCGTCGCGCCCGGCTTGGGACGGTTGGCTTCCGGCACGGTCACCGGCTCGAGCTGCCCGAGGATGATGTCGCGCTGGTCCTCGTACCACGGCGGCAGATTCAGGTGGGTGCCGAGCTCTTCGGGGCGCTCGTCCACGTAGAAGCCACCCGGCACGTTGGCCGTGCACTCCACGAGCACGCCGCCCGGCGAGCGGACGTACATCGAGTGGAAATAGAAGCGGTCCTTGACCTCCGACGTGTCGGTATAGCCCAGCTCCTCGTAGAGCACCTTCTGCTCCACCAGCGCGTCGTCGGTATCGACGTGGAACGCGATGT
>DASRPM010000107.1:0-2993 GCA_035646375.1 Vicinamibacterales bacterium | reverse complement strand
CGTCCTTCGAGTCGAGATCGAGGTGGTTGGTCGGCTCGTCGAGGAGCAGCATGTTCGATGGGCGCAAGAGCATGCGCGCCACCGCCAGCCGGGTGCGCTCGCCGCCCGACAACACGCCCGCCTTCTTGTGGATGTCGTCGCCGGAGAACAGGAACCCGCCGAGGATGTTGCGGATCGCCGGCACCATGTCGTTCGAGGACCCCGCTTCGAGCGTCTCGTAGACGGTGAGCGCCGGGTTGAGCTTCACGGCCTCGTCCTGCGCGAAATACTCCATCACCACCTGGTGGCCGATGGTCAGTGTGCCGCCGTCTGGCGACTCGGACTGCGACAGCATGCGCATCAGGGTGGACTTGCCGCTGCCGTTCGGACCGACCAGCGCGATGCGGTCGCCGCGCTCGATGTGCAGGTTGACGTCCTTGAACACTGTCACCGCCTGCCCTCCGGAGCCCGGCGGAGGAGGGTAGGCCTTGCGCACATGCGACAGCTCGAGCACCGTGCGGCCGCTCTTGGCGCAGGTGGGGAAGGTGAAGTGGATCCGCTTGCGCTCCGGCGGCACCTCGATCGGCACCACCTTTTCCAGCATCTTGATGCGGCTCTGCACCTGGGCCGCCTTCGTCGCCTGGTAGCGAAAGCGGTTGATGAACATCTCGACGCGGGCCACCTCCTCGTCCTGCTCCTTCTTGGACTGGCGCAGCCGCTCGATCATCGCGTCGCGCTGCAGCACGTACTTCGAGTAGTTGCCGACGTAGTCGTCGAGCTGGCGCAGGTGCAGGTCGGTGATGCGCGTCACGACCGCGTCGAGGAAGTAGCGATCGTGCGAAACGAGAATCACGGCGTACGGATACGCGCTCAGATACTCCTCGAGCCAGTTGCGCGCGTCGAGGTCCAGATGGTTGGTGGGCTCGTCGAGGAGCAGCAGGTTCGGACGCCCGAGCAGGAGCTTGGCGAGCGCGATGCGCATCTGCCAGCCGCCAGAGAACGTCTCGGCCGGCCGCGACGCGTCCTCGGCGCCGAAGCCGAGGCCGCGCAGCACGGTGGCGATGCGCAGGTCCATGCTGTAGCCGTCGGCGAGCCGAAAGCGGTCCTGCAAATCCGAGTAGCGATGGAGCATCGCCTCGTGGTCGGCGTCCGGCACCGTGGCGTCGCCCAGACGATGCTCGATGTCGTGCATCTCCGCCTTCATGTCGAGGAGCGGCTGGAAGGCGCTGCTGGCCTCTTCGAACACCGTGCGGCCCGAGTGCGTGAGCCCGTCCTGGGGCAGGTAGCCGATGGTCAGGCCGGCGGGTTTGACCACGGTGCCCGAATCCGGCTCCTCGAACCCCGCCAGCATCTTGAGCAGCGTGGTCTTGCCGGCGCCGTTGGGGCCGCACAGGCCCACACGCTCGCCGTCCCCGATTTGCCAGGTGACGTGTTCGAGCAGGGTGCGGACCCCGAAGGTCTTGGTGATGTCTGCGAGCTGAATCAAGGCGCGGTTCCCAATTGTACCTTGCTCCAGCAGGGCTTAAAGGCCTCCGGCCCAACGAGTTAGTCCACGCGGCCGGGTGGCGCGCGGCGGCGGTATGATCGGCCAGGATCCGACCTAAGGCCGGCCGGAGGGATCGACCGTCTTACAGGGTGCCGGTGCACGCGTCGGGCGTAATGACCTGGACCGATGAGGAGCTCGTCGCCCGCTCCAGAACGGGCGACATGGAAAGCTTCAATCAGCTCATCCTGCGATGGGAGCGTCCGATCTACGCCCTGGCGTACCGGGTGATCGGGCAGGAGGAAGACGCCCGCGACGTCGCCCAGGAGACCTTCCTTCGGGCGTTCCGCGCTCTCCCTGGATTCAAGGGCCAGGCGAAGTTCTCCTCCTGGATTTACCGTATTGCGCTGAACCTCTGCCGGGACTGGATCCGGCGCAAAAAGCGGACGCCAGTCTCTCAGCTGCCGGAGGACGTCGATCTATCAGAGCTCGCGGCCGAACATGGCCCGAGCGAGTCGGTGGAGGACCTGGTTGCGCGGCGGGAGCTCAGCGCGGTGGTGGAAGAGGCCATGACGCTCCTGCCCGAGGAACAGCGGACGGCGGTGATCCTGAAGGAGTACCACGGCATGACGTTTCAGGAGATTGCCGATCTGCAGGGATGCCCGTTGAGCACCGTGAAGACGCGCCTCTATCAGGGGCTGTCGGTGCTGCGGAAGCATCTGAGGGAGAAGACCCCGTCGGTGATGGAGCACGCCGTGCGGGTGCGTGAGCACTGACGGACGTGGTCGAGTGTGAGCACGAAACACATGCGGAGTGAACTGAGAGTCGGCCGATGAAGAACGTTCCTGATGGTCTGAATCGCAGCCCCTACTGCGGCGATCCCGGCGCGCTGGTCAGCTATCTCTACAACGACGGCACGCCCGAGGAGCTCGCCGCCATCGCCACACACGTGCAGACGTGCGAGGCGTGCACCACGGAGCTCGCCTCGCTCGGCGACACGCGCGAGCGGCTCTCGGCGTGGTCTCCGCCGCAGACCGAACTCGGTTTCACGTTGAGCGCGTCCGACGCTCTGCCGGTCTCGGCCACGGGGCCCGCGCCCGCGGTTGCCGCGGCCGACCTTCCGTGGTGGCGCCAGTCGTCGCCCGTGTGGATGCAGGCGGTCGCCGCGACGATGGTCTTCGCCGCCGGCATGGCCGTGGGCACCTCGGGACGCGGCGCGGGGCCGGTGAGCCCGGTCTCGACGGCGGGTGCGCCGCAGCCGGCGCTGGCTCAACCCGCGGCTTTGAAAGAAGAGATTGTCTCGCGCCGTGAACTCACCGACCTCGAGGAGCGTCTGCGCGCCGAGCTGGCGCGCCTGTCGCCGGCGCCGGCCGCGCAGCCGGTGCAGACGGCGGTCCGTTCGACGGACGACGAGGCGTTGATGACGCGCTTCCGCGCCCTCGTGAGCGAAAGCGAAGAGCGGCAGCGCAGCGAGCTGGCGCTCCGCACGGCGCAGGTGCTGCGCGACATCGAGATTCAGCGCAAGGTGGAC
>DASRPM010000106.1:0-9298 GCA_035646375.1 Vicinamibacterales bacterium | reverse complement strand
GAGCGACACGGACGTGGGTCTCGATGAGCATCGCCAATCCCGTATGATGGCACGCGGCATGGCGTCATCGCTCTTCGATCTGTCCGGACGCATCGCGGTGGTCACTGGCGGGACCAGTGGCATCGGGCGGACGCTGGCGCTGGGGCTGGCGGACGCGGGCGCCGACGTCGTCGCGGTCGGCCGGCGCGACACGCTGGTGGGCGAGGTCGCAGGCGCCATCGAGGCGCGCGGGCGCCGCACCCTGCGCCTCACCGCCGACGTGACGGATCGCGCGTCGCTCGAGCAGGTGCGCGATGCGTGCGTCGCCCAGCTGGGGGGCGTGGACGTGCTGCTCTGCGCGGCCGGCGTCACGAAGCGCGTCCCCGCGCTGGAGATGAACGAGGCGGACTGGCAGCTGATTCTGGCCACGAATCTCACCGGCACGCTGCACGCATGTCAGGTGTTCGGCGCCGCCATGATGCCGAAGGGTGGCCGCATCATCACCGTCGCCTCGCTCTCCTCGTTCCTCGGCTTCTTCGAGGTCGCCGCCTATACCGCCAGCAAGTCCGCCGTGGCCGGCCTGACGCGGGCGCTGGCGGTGGAATGGGCGCCCAACGGCATCACGGTGAACGCCATCCTGCCCGGCGTCTTCAAGACCGATCTCAACCAGCACCTCCTCGACTCGGGCCGCGGGCGGGAACTGCTGATGCGCACGCCGATGCGCCGCTTTGGACGGCTCGAGGAGCTCGTCGGCGCCACCGTCTTCCTCGCCTCGGACGCGGCCAGCTTCGTCACCGGGCAGCTCGTGGCCGTCGACGGAGGCTTTCTCGCCAGCGGCGTGAATCAGTAGCGCGGCTTACAGCCGCGCGGGCGCGAGGCGCGGCGACAGCAGGTGCACGCAGGCCAGCGCCACCAGATACGCCACGGACGCCATCGCGAAGATCGGCACGTAGCTCCCCGTCCACTGCAGGATGGCGGCGGTCACGCCGGCAATCAGGATGCCGCTGATGGAGCCCGCCATGCCCCCCACCCCCACCACCGACGCGACGGCCTGGCGCGGGAACATGTCGGACGTCAGCGTGAACAGGTTCGACGACCACGCCTGATGGGCGGCCGCCGCCAGGGCGATGATGCCCACGGCCGTCCAGAGATCCGTCGTGCGCGCGGCCACGCCGACCGGCAGCACCAGCAGGCCGCACGCCAGCATCGTCGTCTTGCGGGCGGCGTTCACGCTCCAGCCTCGCGCGATCAGATGGGACGACAGCCACCCGCCGGCAATGCTGCCGGCGTCCGCGGCCAGGAAGATCACCACGAGCGGCGGGCCGATCGTGGAGAGATCCAGCCCGTGATTCCGGTTGAGGAAGTCCGGAATCCAGAAGATGTACAGCCACCACACCGGATCGGTGATGAACTTCCCGGCGGCAAACGCCCACGTCTCCCGGTGGCCCAGCAGCGCGCGCCAGGGAATGCGCACCGGCGCCTCGGCGGGATCGCTGCGGATGTGCGCCAGCTCGGGTGCCGAGAGGTGCGGGTGATCGCCGGGCGGCCGGTACGATCGTAACCACAGCGCCAGCCAGAGGAATCCGATCGCGCCCGTGGCGAGGAACGCCCACCGCCAGCCGAACGCGATCGTCAGCCACGGAACCAGCAGCGGGGCGGCAATCGCCCCCACGTTGGTGCCGGCGTTGAACAGCCCCGCGGCGAACGCCCGCTCGCGCCGCGGAAACCATTCGGCGATCGCCTTGATCCCGGCGGGAAAGTTCGCCGCCTCCCCGAGGCCGAGCGCGAAGCGGGCCGCCATGAATCCGGCCACCGACGCGCTCACGGTGACGCCGGCGACACGCAGCACCGAGGCGAGCGCGGCGCCGTACCACACCGCACCCGCATGCGCCATCGCCGCGAGGCTCCACACGGCAATCGCGACGGCGAAGCCGGCGCGCGTGCCCACCCGATCGACCCAGCGTCCGACGACGGCCAGCCCCAGCGCATACGCCGCCTGGAACGCCATCACGATGTTGCCGTAGTCCACCTCGCTCCAGCCGAATTCCTGCTGCAGCGTCGGCTTCAGGATGCCGATGACCTGCCGATCGATGTAGTTGATCGACGAGGCCAGGAACAGCAGCCCGCAGATCCACCATCGATAGTGGCCGATGCGCGTCTGGACGGCGCCTGTCCCGACCGCCGTTTCGGTCTTCAGCATGCGGCCCGATCCTATCCCGCCGGGCCGGGATACGGCATGATCATGCCGTCGCATGTCGAGAACGCAGACGACCGCCCGCATCGAGCGCGAAGGGATCGTGGCGGTGATCCGTCTCGAGAGCGCCGACGTCCTCGCCGGAGTGGTCGACGCGCTGGCGGCCGGCGGCGTTCGCGTGATCGAGGTCACGATGACGGTTCCCGGCGCGATTGCCGCGATCGGCCGGCTGGCGTCGTCGGTGGCTGACGATGTGCTCATCGGCGCCGGCACCGTCCTCGATCCCGAGACGGCGCGGCGGGCCATCGACGCGGGCGCGCGTTTCGTGGTGTCGCCGGTGTTCCGGCCGGCGACGATCGCCGCCTGCCACGCGCTCGACGTGCCGGCGATTCCCGGGTGCTATACCCCGACCGAGATTCTGAACGCCTGGGAGGCCGGGGCCGACATCGTCAAGGTGTTTCCCGCCAACGGGCTCGGACCCTCGTTTCTGAAGGACGTGCGTGCGCCGCTGCCGCAGGTGAAGCTGATGCCGACCGGCGGCGTCTCGATCGACAACGCAGGCGACTGGCTTCGCGCCGGCGCGGTGGCGGTGGGTGTGGGCGGCGCCCTCGTGGACGCGCGGCTCGTGGCCGCCGGCGACCTCGCCGCCCTCACCGGGCGCGCCGCACGGATCGTCGCCAACGTGCGCGCCGCGCGCCTCGCCGCATGACCCGCGTCGTCACCCTCGGCGAGATCATGCTGCGGCTCAGCCCGCCGGGGTTCGAGCGCCTGCTGCAGTCGCCGGTGCTCTCGGCCACGTTTGGCGGCGCCGAGGCGAACGTCGCCGTCAGCCTGGCGCACTTCGGCCTGGAGAGCGTGTACCTCACGTGCGTGCCGGCGCACGCCGTGGGACAGGCGGCGATCGGCGCGCTGGCCCGCGAAGGCGTCCGCACCGACTTCATCCGCAGGCGAGGCGAGCGCCTCGGCATCTATTTCGCCGAAGCGGGCGCCAGCCAGCGTCCATCGACGGTCATCTACGATCGCGCCCGATCCTCGTTCAGCGAATCGGTCGCCGGCGCCTTCAACTGGGCCGAGGTGTTCACGCAGGCGCGGTGGTTTCACGTGAGCGGCGTGACGCCGGCGCTCGGGCCCGGTGCCGCGCAGGCCACCGCCGCCGCGCTCCGCGCCGCGAAGGAGGCCGGCGCGACGGTGAGCCTCGACCTCAACTACCGGCGCACGTTGTGGACGGAGGCCGAGGCGCAGGCGGTCATGCGGCCGCTGCTCGCCCACGTCGATCTCGTGATCGGGAACGAAGAGGATCTGCAGTGCGTGCTCGGACTCGCCGTCACCGGCGTGGACATCCAGGAGGGGCGCGTGTCCGCGGCCGCGTATCGGGACGTGAGCCGGCGCGTGTCCGTCGAGTTCGGGCCGCGGCTCGTGGCGGTGACGCTGCGCGAGAGCGTATCGGCGAGCGACAATGGCTGGAGTGCGGTGTTGTGGAACGCGCAGACGTCGACATTCACCGAGAGTCAGCGCTACGGCGTGCGGATCGTCGATCGGATCGGCGCCGGCGACAGCTTCGCCGCCGGGCTGATCTACGGTCTGATCGCCGGCAAGAGCGCGGACGCCGCGCTCGGGTTCGCGGTCGCGGCGAGCGCGCTGAAGCAGACCATCCCGGGTGATTTCAACCGCGTGAGCGTGGCCGAGGTCGAGCGGCTCGCGGCCGGCAACGCGTCGGGGCGCGTGCAGCGGTAAACCGGGAACGCGAGAGAGGGTCGACGTGAAGATCATCGGCGGCAAGGTCATCGTCTGCAGCCCGGGGCGCAACTTCGTCACGCTCAAGCTCGAGACCGACGACGGCGTCTACGGCCTGGGCGACGCCACGCTCAACGGGCGCGAGCTCGCCGTCGCGTCGTATCTCACCGATCACGTGCTGCCGCTGCTCCAGGGACGCGACGCGCGCCGCATCGAAGACATCTGGCAGTTCCTCTACAAGGGCGCGTACTGGCGGCGGGGCCCGGTGACGATGTCGGCCATCGCGGCGGTCGATACGGCGCTCTGGGACATCAAGGGGAAGGCGCTCGACACGCCGGTGTATCAGCTGCTCGGCGGCGCCTCACGCGAAGCGGTGATGGTCTATGGCCATGCCAGCGGCACCTCGATCGACGGGGTGGTGGCCGCCGCCGGCGCCTTCATCGGGCAGGGATACAAGGCCGTACGGGCGCAGTGTTCGGTGCCGGGGCTCGACCGCGTGTACGGCGTGGCGGCGGGACGTGCCTACGAACCGGCCGAGCGCGGGCCGCTGACGGAGACGGTCTGGAGCAGCGAACGCTATCTGGAAACGGTGGCGCCGCTGTTCGAGCGGCTCCGGCGCGAGCTCGGGTCGGAGCCGCATCTCCTGCACGACGTGCACCACCGCCTGCGCCCGATCGAAGCCGCGCGCCTCGGACACGCGCTCGAGCCGTACCGGCTGTTCTGGATGGAGGATCCCACCCCCGCCGACAACCAGGAGAGCTTCCGGCTCATTCGCCAGCACACCACCACGCCGATCGCCGTGGGCGAGGTCTTCAACTCGATTCACGACTGCCGGCAGCTCATTCAGGAACAGCTGATCGACTACATCCGCACCACCGTCGTCCACGCCGGCGGCATCAGCCACCTGCGCAAGATCGCGAGCCTCGCCGAGCTCTATCAAGTGCGCACCGGGTCGCACGGCGCCACCGATCTGAGCCCGGTGTGCATGGCGGCGGCGCTCCATTTCGATCTCAGCGTCCACAACTTCGGCATCCAGGAGTACATGCCGCACACCGCGGACACCGATCGCGTGTTTCCCCACGCCTACACGTTCGCGAATGGCGTGATGCACCCGGGCGATACGCCGGGGCTGGGCGTCGATTTCGACGAAGCGCTCGCCGCCACGTTCCCCTATCAGCCGGCGTACCTGCCGATTGCGCGGCTCGCCGACGGAACCATGCACGACTGGTAGGACGTCAGTGGTCAGGTTCGCGGCAGCGCCCGGACCGCGCCGGTAGACATGCCGCCGTCGACCAGCAGCGTCTGCCCGGTGATGTACTCGCTGGCGTCGGACGCGAGAAAGACGATCGGCCCTTCCAGATCGCCCGGCGTGCCGGGCCGCCGTACGGGAATGCGATCGACCAGATAGGCCACCCACTCGGGATCGTCGTACATCACCTTGTTCTGATCGGTCTTGAACCAGCCGGGCGCCAGGCAGTTCACGGTGATCCCGTGTGGGCCCCAGTCGTCGGCCAGACTCATCGTCAGCTGCCGGATGCCGCCGCGGCTCGCGCCGTAGGGTCCGAGGCCGGCGTACCCCATCACCGACGTGAGCGACCCGATGTTGATGATGCGGCCGCGGCCGCGCGGCATCATCTCCCGGGCCACCGACTGGGCCACGAAGAATGCGCCGCGCAGATTGGTGTCGAGCACCAGGTTCCAGTCGTCCCACGTCACGTCCACGGCCCGCTTCCGCACGTTGCAGCCGGCGTTGTTCACCAGGATGTCCAGGCGCGGATAGGCCTTCGCCGCCTCGCTCACCATCCGGCGGATGCTGTCCTCGCGGCGGACGTCGAGCTCCAGCGGCACGGCGCGCCGCCCGATCGACTCGATTTCCGCCCGGAACGGCGCCAGGGAGTCGAGCGAGCGGCTGGTGATGACGAGGTCGGCGCCGGCGCGCGCCAGCGCCCGGGCGAAGGTCTGTCCGAGCCCGCGGCTCGCGCCGGTCACGATGGCGACCTTGCCGGTGAGGTCGAACGAGCTCATGGCTGAATGATCACTTTCATCAGGGCCGGGTCGCCGCTATACAGGCGCTCGAAGAGGGCGGGACCGTCGTCGAGCGGGGCGATGAGACTGATGATCGGAGCGACGTCCACGACGCCACGCGCCAGCAGATCGATGCACTCGGGAATCTCGCCGCTCGAGGCACAGGACCCGAGCACGGCGATCTGGCGGCTGACGACCTCCTGCAGCGGCAATTCGACGATTGGCGACAGATTGCCGACCAGGACCACGCCGCCGCCTTTGCGCAGGCAGCGGATGGCGTTCACCAGCGTGTCGCTGTGGCCGACCACCTCGAAGGACACGTCCGCGCCTTTGCCGCCGGTGACCCCGCGCACGGCGGCCGGCACGTCGGCCTCCTTCGGATTGATCGTGCACGTCGCGCCCATCCGCTGCGCGAGCACCAGCTTCCGAGGGTCCACGTCCACGGCCACGATGGTCCGGCTGCCTTTCGCCTTGAGCACCTGGATGATCAGCAGGCCGATCATCCCCGCACCGATCACGACGACGGCGTCCTCCGGTTGCGGCACACGGAGGCTCACCGCGTGCACCGCCACCGAGACCGCTTCGAGCAGCGCGGCACGCTCGAACGGCAGGCTGTCGGGGAGCTTGTACAGGATGCGCGCCGGCACGGCGACATACTCGGCGAAGGCGCCGTGGCGCCGGTATTCGCCGGTCGAGACGCCGAGTACCGTGCGGTTGTCGCACAGGTTGATCTGCCCGCGCCGGCAGAAGTCGCAGCGGCCGCAGGACACGGTCGAGTCGAACGCCACCCGGTCGCCCGACGCGAAGCCCACGACGCCTCGCCCGACCCGCTCGATGACTCCCGCCGCCTCGTGCCCCATCACCAGCGGCGGGATGCGGCGGCCGGTGGAGCCGTCGTATCCGTGGATGTCGCTGCCGCAGATGCCGCACGCCCGCACGCGCACCAGCGCCTCGTCGTCCCCGACCTCGGGCGTCGGCATCTCGACGACGGACAGCGTCTTGTAGGCGGACAGGAGGAGCGCTCTCATGTCACCGCAGCAGCGATTGCACCTGGGTATAGATGGTGAGCACGGCCAGCGAGCCGAACAGCACCGTGGACCAGACGAGCGTGGCGGTCCGGAAGGGGCCGATGCGGATGGCCGGCGGCAGCATCCGTCGATTCAACGCGATGAGCATGAACGAATACAGGAACATGATGGTGCCGCCGGTCGACGCCGAGATGACGAGCAGGGTGATCGGCTGCGACACGCCCGCCAGCAGGATCAGGCACCCCAGACCGACCATTCCCCACACGAGCCGGAAATACAGGCGGCTCTCCGATGCGCCCCGCGTGTAGGTCGTCTTCAGGACGTCGGCGGCGAGACGGCTCGTGTAGTCGATGATGCCCATCGCCGAGCCGAACAGCGAAAAGGCGCCCACCGCCAGGAACAGCACGCCAAACCAGGGCCCGACGCTGCGCGCGAGCTGCTGCGCCTCGATGCGCAGGAAGGACACGTTGTTCGGAAGATCGGGTTGGCCAAAGAGCGTCGAGTGCGCCAGCAGCGACGTCAGGCCGATCGTCACGACCGTCACGAGCACGAAGCTGAACGCCTGCTCGACGTTGGCAAACCGCCACCAGCGTGTCCACCGATCCATGTTTGCGGGTGTCGGTTCGAAGGTGTAGCTCGTCGCCGTGACCTCTTTCGCCTCCGGCGCGCCGGTAATCGGGCTGACGAGCCGCGGCACGTACTGCCCCATGCCGAATCCCTTGTCGCGAATCCAGTTGCTCTGCACCAGATTCTGCGCGCCGCCGGAGCCGGCGAAGGCGATGGCGCCAAACAGCAGCGCCACGCTCAGCCCCTCGGGAAACGTCCCGATCCTGGCGAAGCCCGCCGGCAGCGCCCGCCACGACGCCGGCTCGATGGCAAATATCACCCCGAGGACGACGAGCACCAGCACGGCGGCGACCTTGACGAAGATGAGCCGTTCGAGCGCCACGTAGACGACCGGCGCGAACGTCAGCGCGACGCCGATGACGAGCAGGCTGGCGACGGCAATGATGGTGGGATTGCCGCCGAACAGGTAGCTGGCCAGCGTCGCCGAGCTGATCGCCCATCCCGGCCAGAGGTTCGCGAAGTAGCCGAGCACCGCGAACACGAGTCCCCAGTGCCGCCAGAAGCGGTTGAAACCGGTGACGGCCGTCTCCCCGGTGGCCAGCGTGTAGCGCTCCACCTCCATGTTGAGGAAGAACTGCGTGACGACGCCGACCAGGGCGCCCCATAACAGCACGAGGCCGACCTGCGAGGCGATGAACGGCCACAGCACGAACTCGCCCGACGACAAGCCGACGCCTCCCGCCACGATGCCCGGGCCCACCAGCCGCCAGTAATTGCGCGGCGGCGCCGGCATGTCCCTGACGTCGCGCCGCGGCAGGCTCGACACACGGCTCAAGGCCTCTCCTCGCGCGCGCGGCGGGCGGCCGCCGCTTCGTCCAGCGCCGTCACGATCCGGTCGACGTCGTAGACACAGCCGGCCCACGTGCCGCCGCTCGCGCGCTGCAGCGCCGCCCACAGGCGGCTGTCGTCCGGCAGCCGCTCGTGCGGCCGCAGCCCCGGATGCCGCGACCTGTCGCGGAGCAGCGCGCCGCACGCCTCCGCGTCGAGCGGCACGCCCTCGGCACCCACCAGCGCGACGGTACCGGCCAGCGTGGTGCGATCGATCTCGATCTCGATGAGGTCGCCGTCGCGCACGCGGCCGATCGGCCCGTCGTCCAGCGCTTCGGGGCCGACGTGGCCGATGCAGGCGCCGCTCGAGAACCCCGAGAACCGCCCGTCGGTCACGAGCGCCACGCGTTTGCCCCAGGGGAGGTAGCGGAGCGCCGTGGTGATCTGAGCGGTCTCCTGCATCCCGGTGCCAGACGGGCCCATGCCGATGAGGACAATCACGTCACCGTCGCGGACGGGCGTGCCGGACGTGCCCTTGACCGCCTCTATAGCCTCGTGCTCGTCGGTGAACACGCGGGCCGGACCACGATGCCGGTAGACGCCGTCGGCGTCGATGACGGAGGGGTCGATGGCGGTGGCCTTGATCACCGAGCCGAGCGGCGCGAGATTGCCCCGGGCGAAGACCATCGTGCTTTTCAGCCCCGCGTGCCGCGCGGCATCGGGTCCCATGATCACGTGATCCGGATCGACGGCCGCTGCCGACGCGAGGCGTGCACGGGCCGCCCGGCGCCGATCGCTCCCCTCCCACCAGTCGAGCGTGGCGTCGAGCGTGTCGCCGGTGGCGGTGAGCACCCGCCCGTTCAGCAGCCCCATGCGGCGCAGGTGCAGCATCACTTCGGGCACGCCGCCGGCCATGAACACCTGCGCGGTGGCGAAGCCGCGC
>DASRPM010000105.1:0-25456 GCA_035646375.1 Vicinamibacterales bacterium | reverse complement strand
GCGCGAGCAGGCGCAGGCGATGGACGCGACGGATCCACGGGTCGAATGGCTGCTGTCGCAGGCGCCACGATGGCGCGACGCGCGGGAGAAGACGCTCGTGTTCGTCGCACACCGTGAAACGCTGGAAATGCTGCGGACCGCTCTCAGCCATCGCGGCCAGCTGGCCACCGGGGCGTTTCACGAGGAGCTGCCGCCGTCGCGGCGCGACCTGGAGGTGGCGCGCTTCCGCGAGGCCGGCGGACCCAGCCTGCTCGTCTCCACCGAGGCCGGAGGCGAAGGGCGCAACTTCGAGTTCTGCCGCCGCCTGGTGCTGTTCGATCTGCCGTGGAAGCCGTCCGTGGTCGAGCAGCGCATCGGTCGCCTCGATCGGATCGGCCGGCGGGTGCCGGTGGAGATCGTCTATTTCCGCCCGCCCGGCGGCATCGGCGCCGACGCCGTGCGCCTGTTCGAAGCGCTGGGCCTCTTTCGCGAGCCGCTGGCCGGCGTGGAGCCGGAGCTGGCGCAGGTGGAGGGCACGCTCGACGCCGTGGCCGGCGACGCCGCGGCGTCGCTGCCGGACGGGGCGTGCGCGTCCATCGTGGCCGACGTCGGCGCGGCGCGCACGCGCATACGAGAGGCCGCGTTCCAACAGCTGCACCGCCAGCCGTACCGGCCCGACATGGCGGCGGGCCTCCTGGCCCGCGTCCCCGCCGATCTCGACGCGCTCAACCAGGACGTGGTGGTGGCGGCCTGCACGCGCCTCGGCTTCGCCGTGGAGCACACGCGTGGCCGCCGCGTCTTCGCCATCGAGCTGGGCAGCAATGCGCTGGTGGACAGCCTGCCGGGCGTGCGGAGCGGGTCGGCCTATGTCGGATCGTTCGATCGCGAGGAGGCGGTGGAGGACGAGACGATCGACTTCTTCGCGTCGGGGCACGCGCTCGTGGAAGGCATCCTGGCGCACTTCGAGGACGGGCTGCTCGGCCGCGTCGCGCGGCTCGAACTTCAGGAAGGGCGCGAACCCGGCGAAGGGCTCGCCGCCATCTACAAGGACGGCCCCGACTTCGAGGTGATTGCCCTCGACGCGCGCGGACGGCCGCGGCCGGACTGGGCGGCCGCGCTGCGCGAGCGCCCTCGCCGGGTGCGGCGTGCGGCCGACGACGCGGCGGGCCGCGCCGCGTGGGCCGCGATGGCCCGGCGCGTCGGCAGCCGGCTCGATCCGGCGCGCCCGCTGCACGCGCTCGCCGCGCTCGTCGTACGGCCGGTGCGCTGATCCGGCGCTGGTTCTATACTTCCCGGTCCAGTGCGACCGACGCGGTCCTTCCTGCTTCCTCGTGCCGTCGCGGTGGCCGTCATGCTCGTCCTGACGGCTCTCGTCGCCTACGAAGTGTGCCGGATCCCCGTCCAGGTGAGCGACAGCGTCGGCAACCTGCTGCAGATACAACGGCAGACGCTCGGCGAGGTGTTCGTCGCGCAGTTCTCGAACGGCGCCTACGTGCGCCCCCTGCTGTGGGCGCAGTTCAAGCTGGCTTACGAGGGCGCGTTCGGGCGCGAGACGCTGATGTTCAAGGGCATCCACGTGGCGCAGCTCCTGCTGCTCGCGCTGCTCGCCCTGCGGCTGATGCCGGTGCGGTCGCGACGGGAGTGTGCCGCCGCGGTGCTGGGCACACTGGTGCTCTTCGGCCTCCACACCTTCGACGGCCTCGTGCGCGAGGCGTTTCCGATCAACTCGTTCTTGACCGTGGCGCTGTGCGTGCTCGCGGTGCTGGCGCTGGCCGACGGTGAGCCGGCGTGGTGGCGAGACGTGGCGACAGTCGGCATCTTCGCCGTCGCCCTCCTGACCATCGAGTCGGGGGTGCTGGTGATGGCGGCGGTCGCCGGCGCGCGGCTCGTTGGCATGCGCGGCATCTCGCCCAGGGCCATCGCCGTCGTCGGGCTGGGGCTGGCCGCGTACCTCGTGTTCCGTTTCGGCGTGTTGCAGACCGGTACGCCGTCGCTCGGCGAGCGTGCGTCGGGCTTCGGCTTCCGCGTGCTCGAACCAGACGCGCTCACGGCGCGGTTCGGAGCAAATCCATGGCCCTTTTATCTCTACAACGTCGCGGCCTCGCTCGTGACCGTGCTGTTGGCCGAACCGCGGGCGGGCGTCTGGTATGCGGCCCAGGGCGTCATGGCGGGCCAGTGGTGGCCGGCGTGGCTGTGGATCAACGTGCTGGCGTCGGTAGCGGCCACCGTCCTGGTGGCGTGGGCAGCGCCTGTCGCGTTCGCGCGCTGGCGCGACCGGTCTGCCGGTTGGCACGAGCGGCTGCTGCTCGTCGCCATCGCACTCGTCGCCGCCAACGCCGTCGTGAGCTTCGGCTACACGAAGGACGTCATCATGAGCACGGGCGGTGTGTGTTTCGCACTCGCCGTGTATGCCGCCACCGCCATCCTGCTCGCAACCGGCACGCGGCCTGTCGCGCGCACGTTCTACGTGGTGGTGGCCCTCGGGCTCGCCTTGTGGACCGTGCGGGCGGCGGCGTTGCCCTTCCGGCTGGAAATGCAGGCCGCGCGTGTGCGGCAGGAATGGCGCGACGTGGAGGGCTGGCTCGAACGGCAGCACATCGAGGTCGCCATGCCGGAAGGGCGCGCCCTGGTGAATCGCCTCCGGGGCCGCGCGCTCCGTACCCGCCCGCGCCCGGTCGAGTGGACCGGGTGGCGGTCCGTGCTCGATCTGAATTGATAGAATCAACGCCTCCCGTGTCCGCCGCCGCTTCCTCCTCGACCCTGCAACCCGGAACTCGCGTTCAGTCGCTCGACGTCCTGCGCGGCCTCGTGATCGCGCTCATGGCGCTCGACCACGTCCGCGACTACTTCCACGCCAGCGGCTACGCCTACGATCCGCTCGATCCCTCGATGACGACCGGCGTGCTCTATGTCACCCGCTGGGTGACGCACTTCTGCGCGCCGACGTTCGTGTTCCTGGCCGGCGTGTCGGCGTGGCTGCAGGGGGCCAAGGGCAAGGATCCGTCTCGGCTCGCGCGGTTCCTGCTGACGCGCGGGCTGTGGCTGGTGGTGCTGGAGCTGACGGTGGTCGCCTTCGGCTGGTCGTTCTCGATCCCGCTGCTGAACCCGCTGCAGGTGATCTGGGCGATCGGCTGGTCGATGGTGGCGCTGTCCGCCCTCGTGTTCCTGCCGGCGAACGCAGTGCTCGCCATCGGAATTGCCATCGTCGCCGGCCACAACCTGCTCGACGGTATTCAGGCGCGCTCGCTGGGTGCGTGGGGGCCGGCCTGGCTGCTGGTGCACGAGCGTGGCCCGCTGGTGTGGGGCGGCGCGGTGCGGGCCATCGTGGCCTACCCGCTGGTGCCCTGGTTCGGCGTGATGGCGCTGGGCTACGGGCTCGGGCGGCTGTTCCTCTCGCCGAACCGCGATCGAGCGCTCGTACGGCTCGCGTTCGGGATGCTCGCGGTATTCCTTGTCCTGCGCGGGTTCAACGTCTACGGCGACCCGGGTCCCTGGATGCCGCAGCCGGCGCCCGGACAGACGGTGATGGCGTTCATGAACGTCCAGAAGTACCCGCCGTCGCTCCTCTATGTCTGCGCCACGCTCGGGCCGATGCTCCTGCTGGTGCCGCTGTTCGATCGCCTGCGCGGTCCGGCGATCGGTGTGCTGCGCACGTTCGGCTCGGTGCCGCTGATGGCGTACGTGGCGCATCTCTACGTGATGCACCTGCTCGCGATCGCGACGCACGCCGCCGCTGGCCACGACCTCGACGGCATGTTCAACACCATCCACGATTTCTTCCTGACGCCCGGCGTGCTGGCAGACACCGGCTTTCCGCTCGCCGTCACCTACGTCGCGTGGATCGCGGTGCTCGCCATCATCTACCCGCTGTGCCTTTGGTGGGCCGAGGTGAAGCGCCGCCGCCGGGAGTGGTGGCTGTCCTATCTCTAGCTGGTAGCTGGTAGCTGGTAGCGGTAGCCTGTGCTACGAGCTACTGGCTACGAGCTACGAGCTAGTTCCGCTTTACGGGCGCGGCCTGCTTCTTCGTAGCCTCCGGCAGCGGCGTCTCGGCCGGACCCGCGATCACGTCGCCCTGCGGCGTGAAGCGCGAGCCGTGACACGGGCAGTCCCATGTGCCCTCGGCGTCGTTCCAACCCACGACGCACCCCATGTGGGTGCACACGGCTGAGCGGAGCGTGAGCGCGCCGTGCGAATCGCGATAGGCTGCCACCTTCTCACCGTTGTGCTCGATCACCTGGCCCTGCCGGCGCTTCACCGATCGAATCGAGCGGCCCTCTGCGCCTGAAAAGCGGTCGCGCAGCATGTAGTACGGGTAGTCGGCGTTCTCCTTCACGTATTCCCACAGGCCGCGACGCAGCGCCGAGCGTCCGGGCTCGAACAGATCCTTCCACGGGTTCTCGCGGCCCGCGATGGCGTCGGCGATGAGCATCCCCCCGAGCGTCCCGAAGGTCATCCCGTTGCCGCCGAATCCGGTCGCCGCGTATTGGTGGTCGGTCATCGAGCCGATGTACGGCAGGCCGTCGGGGGTCTCGATCACCTGCCCCGACCAGCGATGCGTCAGCTCGATGTCGGGCACCCGCTCGCGCGCCACCTGCTCGAGCCGTTCGAAGCACTCGCCGGTGTCGGCGGTCTGTCCGGTCTTGTGATCCTCGCCGCCGACGATCAGCAGATCGTGGTCGCGGTGCGCTTCGAGCCGCACGTAACGATACGGATCGCCGGTGTCCCAGAAGAGCGCGTCGGGCACGGTGCCGCGCGGAATGCGCCCGGCCACCACGTAGCTCGTGTACAGCGCGAGCTTGGTCTGAAACACCGTCGCGCTCGCCATCGACGCGATCCCCACGAGCGGGTTGTGCGTCGCCAGCACGATGTCCTGGCACGACACCCAATGCCCGTTGGCCTTCACGCCCAGCGGTGAGTCGCGAAACTCCGCCGCCTCGCTGTGCTCGAAGATCTCGCCGCCGGCGTTCGTGAGCGCCCGCGCCACGCCGGCGAGATAGCGCCGCGGGTGCACGCGTGCCTGATCGTGAAAGCGGATGCCCGGGCCGCCGGCAAACGGCACGGTGGTCATGAACGTGGCGTCGAATCCCAGCTCGCAGGCAAGCGCCGCGTCCTCGCGGAACGGCTCGGCCTCGCCGGCGCCCGCGCGTCGGTCGCGCGCGTGCAGATAGCCCTCCACCCATTTGAAGGCGCAGTCGATCTCGTGCTCGCAGGCGATGTCGTCGATCTGCGCGATGGCGGCGCGGCCGGCGTCCCACGCCGCCTGCGCGTGGGTGCGGCCGAACCGGCTGACGAGCTCGGTCAGCCGCGTATCGGTCACCATCGTCAGATGGGCCGTGGTGTGCCCAGTGTCGATCTGGGCGCAGCGCCCGCGCTCGAGCAGCACCACGCTGCGTCCGGCGCGGGTCAGCAGATAGGCCGTCGTCAGACCGGTGATGCCACCGCCGACGACCACGACGTCGGCGCGTTTGTCACGATCGAGCGGTGCGAACGCCGGCAGCGAAGCTGAGTCGGTCCAGTATGAACGTGAGGCCATGCCCTGTGACGAAGCAAGCAGGTTGCCACGGCCCGGCCGACGAGCGGCGCCTCGGTACTGCGATTGCACCTTCAGAGGTTGAGTCGCCATGCCTACCGTGTCCGACGACGCCGCATCTATCGTCCCGCTTCGCCGCTTCGCGGACGTCAACGCCGTGGCTGCGGGATTCCTGCGGGACCTCGCCTACGCGCAGACGTCCGAGCCCAAGATGTTCGGCTACAAGCGGGCCGCGGCGGCCGTGCTGGCGCTCGAGGAATCGCTGACGCGCCTCGCAGGCCCTGGACGGCGGCTCGCGCGCATTCCAGGAATCGGCCCCGCCTCCGAGCGCGTCATCCTCGAGGTGCTGGAGAGCGGCGCCTCACCCACCGTCGAAGCGGCCGTGGCGCGCAGCGACAAGGCGGCCGACATCACGCGGCGCCGGGGCCTGCGCGGCCAGTTCCTGAGCCGCGCCGAAGTGCTGCGCATCCTGCGCGATTCGCGCTTCGGCGGACCGGCGCCGGCGGACTATCGCGGCGACCTGCAGATGCATTCGGAGTGGAGCGACGGCGCGCCGTCGCTCGCGGAGATCGTCGAGGCCTGTCTGGCGCGCGGCTACACGCACGCGGCCGTAACCGACCACTCGCACGGGCTCAAGATTGCGGGCGGCATGTCGATGCCCGAGGCCGCCGCGCAGCACGAGGCGATCGCGCGCCTGAACGAGCGCTACGAGGGCCGCTTCCGGTTGATCAAAGGGATCGAGGCCAACATCGGCGCCGACGGCCGCCTCGACCTGTCCCCCGACGAGGCCGCCTGTTTCGAGCTCGTTCTGGCGGCGCCGCACTCCAAGCTGCGGCGCAGCGACGACCAGACCGAGCGCCTGCTCACTGCCATCGCCACGCCCGGTGTTCATGTGCTGGCGCATCCGCGCGGGCGCATCACCGGCAGCCGCGCGGGAGTGGTGGCGGATTGGACCGTGGTGTTCGCCGCGGCGGCCGAACGCGGCGTGGCGGTGGAGATCGACGGCGATCCGTCGCGCCAGGACCTCGACTTCTCGCTGGCCGAGCGTGCGCTCGCGGCCGGGTGCCTGTTCGCGCTCGACAGCGACGCGCATGCCACGTCGCAGCTGGTCTATTCCGAGACCGCGCTCGCACACGCGCGCCTGGCCGGCATCCCGCCCGAGCGCATCGTGAACTGCTGGCCGGCGGAGCGGCTCCTCGCGTGGCTGAGAGAACGCCGCCCTTCCGGGGCGTGCGTGCATTAGGTGCTGAGCCATGCCCACACGCTCGCGGTTTCCTAAAGCGCGCACGGCCCTGCTGCTGGTGGACACCATCAACCCGTTCGACTTTCCGGATGGCGCCGCATTCGCCCGCCGCAGCCTGGGCGTCGCCCGCGCCATCGCGGCGCTGCGGGAACGAGCCTCGCGCGCCCGCGTGCCGGTCGTTTACGTCAACGACAACCTCGGACGGTGGCGCTCGGACGCGCACGAACTGATCGAGCGGTGCCGGCAGCCGGACATGCCGGGAGCGCCGATCGTGGACCTGCTGGCGCCGCGCCCCACGGACCACGTGATTCTCAAGGCCACCTTGTCGGGGTTCTATCAGACGCCGCTCGATACGATGCTGCGGCTCGGCGGCGTACAGCGGATCGTGCTGACCGGGTTCGCCGCCGACAACTGCGTGCTCTTCACCGCTGCCGACGCCTACATGCGCGAGTACCGGCTCGACGTGCCGCGCGACTGCATCGGCGCCAAGTCGCCGGCCGCGCTGCGGCGCGCGCTCACCACGATGGAGGAGCTGCTCGGCGCGCGTACCGCGCCATCCACGAGCTTGAGGCTCAGGGCCTGAGGCTCTTAGGCGACAACGTGGGTGCGAGTGCCTGGCGTCATCACCACCTTGACGCAAGCGTCCTCTTTATCGCGGAACGTCTGGTACATCTCGGGCGCGTCCTCGAGCCCCACGCGGTGTGTGATGATGAACGACGGGTCGATGTCGCCGCGCTCGATGTGATCGAGCAGCCGCGGCATGTAGCGGTGCATGTGCGTCTGCCCCATCTTGAGCGTCAGCCCCTTGGCAAATGCGGCGCCGAGCGGGAACTTGTCCAGCCAGCCGCCATAGACGCCGGGAATCGACACGATGCCACCCTTGCGGCACGCGGTGATCGCCTGGCGGAGCGCATGCGGGCGGTCGGTAGCCAGGTACAGCGACGTCTTTGCGCGGTCGTACCAGGCGTCGAGCGTCGTACCGTGCGACTCGAGGCCGACGGCGTCGATGCACGCATCGGGCCCCTGGCCGCCGGTGAGCTCGCGCAGCGCATCCGGCACGTCCACCCTCGAGTAGTCGAGCACCTCGGCTTTGCTGAAGGAGCTCGCGAGCGCCAGCCGCTCCGGGAAGCGGTCGATGGCGATCACCCGTTCGGCGCCGAGCAGGAAGGCGCTCTGGATCGCGAACTGCCCCACCGGTCCGCACCCCCACACCGCCACCGTGTCGCCCGGCGTGATCTGACAGTTCTCCGCCGCCATGTAGCCGGTGGGAAAAATGTCGGAGAGGAAGAGCACCTGGTCGTCACGCAGGGAGTCGGGCACACGCAGCGGTCCGACGTCGGCAAACGGGACACGCACATACTCCGCCTGGCCGCCCGCGTAGCCGCCATACATGTGCGAGTAGCCGAAAAGGCCCGAGGCCGAATAGCCATAGAGCTTCTCGGCCATCCACGCGTTCGGGTTCGAGTTGTCGCAGAGCGACCACAGCTGCTCCTTGCAGAAGAAGCACTGGCCGCAGGCGATCGTGAACGGCACGACCACGCGGTCGCCCACCTTCAGGCGGCGGTTCTCGCGCCCCACGTCCACCACCTCGCCCATGAACTCGTGGCCGAGCACGTCACCCTTCTGCATCGTCGGGATGTAGCCGCCGTAGATATGCAGGTCGGAGCCGCAAATGGCCGTCGCGGTGACGCGGATGATGGCGTCGCGAGGGTTGAGGATCTCGGGGTCGGGGACGGTCTCGACCCGCACGTCCTCCTTGCCGTAGTAGCACACCGCTTTCATGCCTCGGCTCCTCTCGCGGCGCGCGGAATTTCGCCGGCCTCGAGCAGCTGCTTCACGCGCCGCAGGTCCTCGCGAATCATGTGCGCGGGGTCTCGGCCGAGCACGAAGGCCAGCAGCCGCGTCGCGCGGCCGCCCGGCGCCGCGTACTGCAGGTTCACCGACACCTGCGTGCTGCGCCCCTGCCGTGCGGTGGAGAAGTGCACCGATCCGGCGGTGGCGATGTCCGAGCCGGCGATCGATCGCCACCCGATGACTTTGTTCGGGACCTCGTTGATGATCTCGGCGTCCCACTCCACGGGAACATTGGCCGGTCCGTCGGCGATCCAGTGCGAGCGCCCACCGCCCAGGTCGCGCACTTCGCGCAGGTGGGTCATGAAGCGCGGCAGGTTCTCGAGGCGGCGCCAGAAACCATAGACGGCCTCGAGCGGCACCTCGAGCCGGATGGCGTCGCGCACGTGGATGCCGCGGTCGCCCGCCAGTGCTACGCGCGTATCGGCCATGCCGTTCGCCAAGCCGGGCCATTCGCCGGTGACACCCCGATAGGCGAGCGGCGCCGCCGCGGCCGCGAGGGCCACGCCGGAGAACGAGCGGCGGCTCAGCCCGTACGCGACGACCGCCGTCGCCATGGCCACGCCGGCCCAGCGTTCGAGCTCGTGTGACGTGCCGCCGATCGTGGAAGACGTCGAGGAATACGTCGCGAGTGCGTGTGCCTGCATGCCAGTCCTGCTGTTGTGCGGATGCTCACCCGAGGAAGCACGCGACATGCCACAGGGCGCGACGGCGGCGCCCGAGCAGCGCTCGCCAGGCTTGAAACTCTTGCTCGGTCGAACTGCAAAGATTTCCTGCACACGCCGCCCGAGCTTGCGTCAACGGGAGCGATCCAACGCAACCACGCTGGCATCCGCTTTGCGCTCAGGCACGCGACGCCGCCACCGCGGCCGACTCGACTGCCTATGACCTTCCTGACCGACGGCCGACTCCTCGCCTTCGTCGCGACTGCGGCGACCACCGCCTACGACGTCGTGTCGGTGGCCACGTGCTCGCTCCTCCTCTGGCTGGTCGCGCGCGGCTCCAAGGGCAATCTCACGCGCGACCTGTTCGGGGTCGTGCTCGCGGTGTCGGCACTCACGACAAGCTGAACCGATGGCGAAGTACGGGCGTTCGGCGTCGAAGACCGTGAAGTCCGCCATGCGCCGCCGCAAGCGCGGCACGCTCGAGAGCGGCTCGGGCCGCAAGGTGAAGAGCCGCAAGCAGGCGATCGCCATCGGCCTGAGCGAGGCGCGCGCGAAGGGCGCGAAGGTCCCACGCAAAAGCACGAGAAAAGCAGCCTCGAAGAAGCGCTGACCCGGCGGTAAAGGCGGGGATGTCACCGTCGTATACGATGACGAGATGAACAGATCCGCCTCGCTCGCACTTGCCGTCGCCGTCGTGGCCGGCTCCGTGTCGGTGGCCGCCCAGTGGCCGAAATTCCGCGATCCGTCGATTCCGCGCACCGCACAGGGCGGGATCAACTACGACGCGCCGACGCCTCGGACGGCCGACGGAAAGATCGATTTCACCGGCGTGTGGATGCGCGCCAACAGCGGACCCGCGCGGGGACGCGGGCGCGGCGCCGCCGGTGCGGCCGCCGGCGCACCAGCCGCACCCGGAGCGCCGGGTGCCCGCGGCGGCATTCCCGGCGGTCAGCCCACGGAGGGCGTCGGCGCGGGCGGCGGTCGCGGCGGCGTCTCGCTCGAGCCCGCGACGGCGCCGTTCCCCTTCGATCCGACCGGTCCTCCTGTCGCCACCTTCTTCGAGGCCGGCGGCAACATCGAAGGCGGCCTCCCCTACACGCCGTGGGCGCTGGCCATTCGCAAGCAGCGCTTTGAGGTGGACAAGGCCAAGGACAACCCGGACGCGATGTGCTTTCCGATGGGCTTCCTGCAGTTCCACCAGCAGCCGCAGCCGCGGAAGATCATCCAGACGAAGCAGCTGATCCTGATCGAGTACGAGGCGAACTACGGCCTGCGCCACATCTATCTCGACGGGCGCCCGCTGCCGCCGCAGGGCGAGCCGCAGCCGTGGTGGTACGGCTACTCGGTGGGCCGGTGGGAAGGCGACACGCTGGTGGTCGAGACCAACAACCTCCGCGGCGCCGAGGACGGCCCGTACGACGGCTGGCTCGACGTGAACGGCAGCCCCTACAGCCAGCAGGCCAAGTTCACCGAGCGCTTCAGGCGCCCCACGTTCGGCCGCTTGATCATCGACACGACGGTCGAGGATCCAAAGGCGTACACGAAGCCGTGGACGGTGCGCGTCGATCAGCGCATCACGGCCGACGAAGAGCTGATCGAGTTCATCTGCAACGAGAACCAGCAGTTCCGCAAGCGGATCAAGATCGACTAGAACTCGTGCGTGGGGGCCGGCTTCAGCCCGGCCCGGCGGTGTAGAGGGCGGCCTTCAGGCCGCCCTGGCCCCTGGGCCACCTGAAGGTGCGCCTCTACGTACGCTGCAGCAAAGGCCTCAGGCTTCGCACGTCCGGCCGAGAGTCGAGCGTGAGCAGCGCGTCGATGAGCGCGCTCGCGCGCGATGATCCGAGCACGGGGCCGATGAGATCGCGCGCCTTGGCGACAATCTCCGCGCGCGTCATCGGGTTGCGCGGCGTGCCGCGCACGGCTTCGACGCGGTCGGTGAGCTGCGTCCCGTCCGCCAGGATCACCTCGACGATGGCCACCCTCACGGGAAGCAGCTTCGCCAACGTCTCGTCCGGCACGTAGCGCACCTTCTTGCGCTGCTCCAGCACCGCCGCCTGCTGCATGCGCGCCTTGTCGTGCGAGGCCTTGAACGACGCGGTGCCGTCCAGGAGCATCACCGCCATCATGTGCTGCAGGCAGATGTCGGGCATGTCGCGGTTGTCCACCACGGCGCCCACGGTCGGCGCCAGCCGCACGGTCACGCCCGTCACGTCGGCGGCGCTGAACGGCCGCCGCTTCCGCAGGCTCTCCAGCGCGTCGAGCGGCGCCTGGATCGGCGAGCCGACGCTCCATTTCTTGATGTCGGTATTGGCCACCTCGAAGCGCTGGCCGAGCCCGTTGACCAGCACCGAACGATCGCCGGCGGGTGCGTTCACCTGGAAAAAGTTGTCGACGCCAGAAAACACGTCGTCCACACCGTTCCAGCCGGCGCGGACGAGGAGCGCCGCCGTGACGCCGTTGCGCGCCGGCATGCCGCCGAACACGAACGCCTTCTCGATGTGGTCGGTGTCGCGGCCCCACACCGCATACCCGCCCGCCTGCTGCGACGCGTAGTCGAGCAGCCAGCGCATGCGCCGGGGGTCGAACGCGGCGGCGCAGCCTGCCGCGGCCGCCGACCCGAACGTCCCGGCAAGCGCGTGCGTGCTCCGGCGCGTGGACTCGCGAAACGCCGGGCCGCCGAGCGCCATCGTCAGGCGCGTGCCCACGTCGTAGCCAAGCGTGACCGCACGCAGGTAATGGCGGCCGCTGATGCCCAGCTGCTCCCCCATCGCCAGCGCCGCCGGCACGATCGAGGCGCCGGGATGCGACTGGGAGGGGCCGTGCGAATCGTCGGTCTCGTCCGAATGCGCGAGCACGCCGTTGACGAGGGCGGCGTCTACCGCGCCGGTCGCGGTGCCCGAGGCCACGACGGTCGCGACCGGGAGACCCGCCTCGGCGCGCGCCAGCGCCAGCGCCGCGCGGCCCGGCGGCAGCTCCGCGCCCGAGATCATCGCCGCCACGGTGTCGAGCACGTGATGGGCCGCGTGCTCGACGATCGGGCCCGGCAGCGCGCGATCCCTGGCCGCCGCCATGTAGTCGCTGAGAGTCGCCATCACGGGGCTCACCTCAGCGGCACGCGTCGCGAACGGCAGCGTCGCGGCGCCCAGCGCGCACGCCCCGCGGCGCAGCACGTCGCGCCGAGAGAGAACGAGAGCTCTCCCTTCCCCGCCCACCCCGCCCACCCTGCCCACTCTGCCTGCCCTGCTCCGTTATTGCGGCCGCTTGAAGAGCCCGAAGTAGACCGCCTTGCCGAGGATGTGTCCCTGCATGGCGGCAAAGACCGCCGTCCGCGTGTCCTGCTCGTTGGCGCCGTGCGGCACGTCGATCGTCGTGTCGAGCGCATAGAGCTCGAACGTGTAGTGGTGTTTGGGCCCCGCGGCCCGCATGCCGGGGCCGCGGTAGATCTGGCCCGACGCGCTGATCTGACGGCTGCCGTCCGGCAGCTGCGGTCCCTGCGGCAGGTTTTCGGCCAGGCTCGTGGCGGTGCCGGGAATGCCCCACACCAGCCAGTGGACCTGGGTGCCCGTGCCCTTGTTGATCGAGACGTCGGGGTCGTGGAAGTGGAGCACGAAGCTGCGCGTGCCGGCGGGCACGTTGGTCCACGCCATCGCCGGCGACACCGGCGACGGGACCGCCTGCGTGTACTTCAGCGGGATGTCGTCACCGTCGGGCCACGCGCCGATGGTCAGCGTGAATCCAGGACCCGCGGGTGCGGCCGGCGCCTGCGCGGCTTGTTGCGCCGGCAACGGCACCGCCAGCACGACGGCAAAGACGATGAGGAACAGTGGAGCGGCAAGCTTCATGGCGGCCTCCTGCGACGCCAGAGAGCTTACTCCGGGCGGCCTCCCGACACAGGCTCGCCTCCCCTATACTGGGGGCAATCCAGCCCGCAGTCTGCTTGTGGGTTGCGACCAGGGACGACGACGCGTTGCCGCGCGCCGCCGTCCCGCCCTACAAAGCCTTTGGCCTCTAGCCTCTTGCCTTTGGCAAGAGCTTCCCGACAATCAGCGGTAGTACCTAGAGGCTAAAGCCCAGAGGCTAGAGGCTCTTATGTGCAGCTCTGGCCCAGCGGCTTCACGGAGATCACGTTGAGCCGAGGACCATCGCCGCGGTCCACTGTGATTTTCGACTCGGTTCGCGACTCGGAGTCTCTGCCACGGTCGCGCTCGACGCTGGTCTCTTCCTTGACCCTCACATCCGCATCGCCCTTCCCGCGCTCGAGGACGATCGCGGTCAGCTGCACCTGGTGGCCGACGTGCGCCGCCAGATCCACGCCGGACCGCGGGCTCAGGTTGTAGAAGAGCACGCTGCCTCCGCCCACGCGATCGCGATCACCCTCGGCCTTGGTCCGTGTCTCCGTGCGGACGCGCGACTCGTCGCGATCCACCTCGGTCTTCGTCTGCGTCTTGCTGCTCACCTCTTCGCCGCGCGCCGTGATCGCGCCGCGAAGCGCGAACGATCCGGCCGTGGCGCCAGGCACGAGACACCCCGTGGCGGTGACCGCCTTCGCGTCGTCGGCCTTCACCTGCGTTCTCGTGGTCGTCGTGCTGTCCTGCGCGTGAGCGGTAGCCGCGAACATCGCCGCCAGCGCGCACACTGGAATCAATCTCTTCATTGCTTCCTCCCGTTCAGGTAGCGTTTCGTCAAGGAGGAAGAGTGCAGACGGTATGCCGGTCGTCGATCACGCACGGGCACAGCCAGATGACCGCTCTGCCGTGACAACGGTCGAGCGCGCAGGATCGCGCGGAGCTGTAAGGTCTACACCCGATGCGTCGGGGCTACTGAGCCGCCTCGATGGCGACGGCGTTCAGCACACGGATCAGCTCGCCGGGAGCGATGGACATCAGCAGGCCACGCCGGCCTCCGTTGATGTAGATGCGATCGAGATCGAGCACCGAGCGCTCGACGTAGACGGGGAGCGGCTTCCGCGTGCCGAACGGCGACGTACCGCCGACGGCGTAGCCGGTGTGCCGCTGGGCGGCGGCGGGATCGCACGGCTCGACGGTCTTGCGATCGAGCTGTCGCGCGAGCTGTTTGGTGGACACCTCGCGGTCGCCGTGCATCAGGACGATCAGCGGCCGCTTCGCCTCGTCCTGCATCACCAGCGTCTTGATCACGGCGTGCTCGTCCACGCCGAGCTCGCGTGACGACACGCGGGTGCCGCCGTGCTCCTCATAGCGATACGGGTGCTCGGTGAACGGCACGCCGTGCTTGCGCAGGAAATGAACGGCAGGCGTGGCGGATATGGCGGCCATGCGACGAGCGCCGCCTCAGTCCCACTCGGGCACGGAGGGCACGCGCAGGTGGTCGAGCTCCGGCAGATCGAACCCGAAATGCCCGGCGACCAGCCGCCGCAGCGAGGCGCGGTCCGCGAGCTGGTACTTCTCGGTCATGTCGGCATGCGTCACGGTGACGTCGCGGTTCATGGCGGACACGCGACCCTCGGGTGTCAGCGCGCGAATCATCAGCCGGGTCGCGAACGGCGACTCGGGAAACGTGGAGACGTAATGGTTGGCCAGCGCGAAGTCCACGGGGAACTGCGGCTCGAGCGACGAGGTCCACAGCGGCGTCATGGCGCCGTTTAACAACCCTTCGAGCACCCATTCGCCGTCGCGGCGCACCAGCCGGTGGACGTCGCGGCGGTGTCGCGCCTCCTGTCCCTCGACGAGCGGCACCGGCACGACCGGTCCCGGGCCGCCGAAGCCGGGGTCGAGCACCCAGGTCGTGCCGCCGTCGACGATGGTCAGGAACATGTGCGTGCGCGGCGCTTCGGCCTTCGGCGCCACGAGCAGCACCCGCGCCGCGTGCGCGGTGGCCTCGACGCCGAGCCCTCGCAACGCCGCCTGGAACAGCGTGCCGTGCTCGAAACAGTAGCCGCCCCGCCGGGCGGTGACGAGCTTCGCGGCGACGCTCTCGAGATCGACGCGGACGCCGCGCCCGAGCAGCACGTCGAGGTTTTCGAACGGGATGGACGCCATGTGCACGCCCATGAGGGCAGCAAGGGTGTCCCGGTCCAGAGATCCGGGCGTTCGCGCACCCTTCCACCCGATGCGCGCCAGGTAGGCGTCTAGATCGAACGAGGCCATCGCCCCTACGTTATACCCACGCTAAACGCCCGCACGGCAGTGCGGGCAAAGTAGACACTGCGCGAGCGAGGCGAAGCCAGAGATTCAAGGGGCGTAGCCTTGCGAGCCCTGCAGCGGCAGCTTCGATCGCATCCAGCCCAGGCCGCGGACGACCAGGCGGCGCTCGCGCGCGTCCTCGAAGAGCGAATAGGTGACAGGCGTCACCACCAGCGTCAGAGCCAGCACGAGCGTCTGGCCGCCGATCACCACGTAGCCGATCGCATGGTTGGTGGCGGAGCCGACGCCGCTCGTGACGACGAGCGGGATCATGCCGGCCACGAACGCCAGCGTCGTCATCAGGATCGGCCGCAGCCGGTTGCGGCACGCCTGGATGATCGCGGACCGCGCGTCGAGCCCCGCCTCGCGCAGCTGGTTGGCGTGATCGATCTGCAGGATCGAGTTCTTCTTCACCACGCCGAACAGCACCAGCATGCCGAGCGCCGAGAAGATGTTGAGCGACTGGCCGAAGATGACGATCGAGATGAGCGCGAACGGGAGCGTGAGCGGCAGCGACAGCAGGATCGTCACCGGGTGGAGCCACGACTCGAACTGCGCCGCCAGCACGAGATACATGAAGATCAGCGACAGGGCGAGCGCCTGCAGGAACGCGCTGGCCGTGCGATTGAGCTCGCGCGACCGCCCCGTGTACCCCGTGCGGTACTCGGACCCGAGCCCGAGCGTTGCGGCGGCCTCGGACATGCTGGCCTGCGCGGTGCTCTGCGAGGTGCCGGGCAGCATGTTGGCGGAGACCGTGACCTGGCGCTGCCGGTTCAGACGGCGGATGTCGGCCGGCGCCTCCCCGCGCGTGAAGCTGGCGATGTTCTCGAGCGGCACGCTGCCGAGGCGCATCGACGGCACCGTCAGCCGGCCGATGGCGGCCTCGGAGTCGCGGTTCTGCCCTTCGGCGCGCAGGTGCACCTCGTACTGCTCGCCCGCCTCGTTGTAGGTCGTCACCTGATCGCCGCCGACCAGAAGCCGCAGCGCGTCGGCCGCGTCGGACACCTGCACGCCGAGGTCCGCGGCCTTGGGCCGGTCGAGGCGCACCGACACCTCGGGCTTGCCGACGCGAAGCGACGTGTCCACGTCCACGAGACCGGGAATCGCGCGGGCGCGCTCGGCGAGCGTGTTGCTGGCCCGCTGCAGCTCGTCGAGCCGCGGCCCCTGCATCACGAACATCACGTCACCCTGCGCCTGGCCGCCGCCGCCCCCGCCGCCGCCGGCGATGCCCGGCGCCTGCAGAAGGGCGCGCACGCCGGTCTTCGACACCGGCGGCAGGATCTCGTTGCGCACCTGCTCCATGATCGCGAACTGATCGCGATCGCGCTCGCCGAGCTCCTTCAGGCGCACGTAGATCCCCGCGGTGTTCAGGGTGCCGGCCGAATCGCCCGCCACCGTGATCATCGTGTAGGTCACCTCGGGGATCCGCCGGATGGCGGCGGACACGCGGTTGGCGATGACCTCGGTGCCCTCGAGGCTGGTCCCTTCCGGCGCGCGCAGGCTCACGTCGAACTCCGACTGGTCGTCTTGCGGCGTGAAGTTGACGTTGACGATCCGGAAGATCGGTATGCTCGAGAAGAGCACCAGCACGGCGAGCCCGGCGATGACGCCGCGGTGCGCCATCGACCACTCGAGCATCCGCGTGTAGACGCGGTCGATCGGGCCGAACACCGCGGAGTGCTTCGAATCGTGCACGTGGTGCTCGTCGTCCTCGGTGCGCGGCTTCACCTTCAGCCATCGCGCGCACATCATCGGGGTCAGCGTGAAGCTCACGAGCAGCGACACCATGACCGCAAACGCCATGGTCAGGCCGAAACTCTTCATGAAGCGGCCGACCATGCCGGCCATGAAGCCGACCGGCGCGAAGATCGCCACGAGCGAGAGCGTCGTGGCCAGCACCGCGAGACCGATCTCGCGCGTGCCCTCCACCGCCGCCTGCATCGGCGACATGCCCTTTTCCTCGATGAACCGGTAGATGTTCTCGAGGACCACGATGGCGTCGTCGATGACGATCCCGACCGCCAGCGTGAGCGCCAGCATCGTCAGCATGTTGAGCGTGAAGCCCATGTACCAGATCAGCGCGAAGGTGGCGATGATCGAGGTCGGAATCGAGATGGCGGCGATGATGGTCGAGCGCAGGTTGCCCAGGAAGAGCAGCACCACGAACGCCGCCAGCAGCGAGCCGACCACCAGGTGCTCCTGCACGCTGCGGATCGAGGCCTCGATGAAATCGGCCTGGTTGCGGACGATGCGGATCGTGTAGCCGGGCGGCAGCGCCGCCTGCACGTCCTCGAGCCGCTCCCTGACGTTGCGCACGACCTCCACGGTGTTGGTGCCCGACTGCTTGCGGACCTGCAGCAGCACCGTGGCCTCGCCGTCGATGTTGGCGAGCGTCGTGGCGTCGGCCACGCCGTCGTCGATGCGGGCGACGTCGCTCACCTTCACCGGGTGGCCGTCGACCTGCCGCACGACCAGGTCGCCGAACTCTTCGGGCCGCTCCACGCGCCCGTGCGTGCGCATGGTGATCGACTGCGGGCCCTGATCGATGCGCCCGCCGGGGATGTCGGCGTTCTGGGACTGCAGCGTCCGCGACACGTCGTTGACGGTCAGGTTGTAGGCGCGCAGCTGATCCGAGTTCACCCAGATGTTGACCTGCCGCTTGCGGCCGCCGATCACCAGCACCTGGCCGACGCCGTCGGCACTCTCGAGCCGCCGGCGCAGCACCTTGTCGGTGTACTCGGTGACTTCGCGGATCGGCTTGGTGGCGCTCACCGCCATCGTCAGGACGGGCGCCGCATCAGGGTCCTGCTTCTCGATCGTCGGCTGCGTGATGGTGCGCGGCAGCAGCGGCAGGATGCGGTTGATGCGGTCGCGCACTTCCTGCGCCGCCACGTCGGCGTTCTTCTCGAGGCGGAACGTCACCACGACCTGCGAGATGCCCTCGGCGGAGTTCGAGCTGAGCTGGTCGATGCCGCTGATCGTGTTGACGGCTTCCTCGACCTTGTCGGTGACTTCGCTCTCCACCTGCTCGGGGGCGGCGCCGGGCAGGCGCGTGGTCACGGTGACCGTGGGGAAATCCACGGTCGGCAGGCGGTCCACTCCGAGCTGAAAGAAGGCGAACGCGCCGACGACGGTCAGCGAGAGGATGAGGACCGACGCGAAGACCGGACGGCGGACGCAGAGCTCAGCGAGCCATTGCATGGGGGCCCCTATGAACCGGGAGACGGGTCTGAAGACCCGCGACTACTTGGCGGCGGCGTGGGCGCCTTGTCCGCCGTAGCCGTGGCGGAGGTGGACACGGCCACACCGTCCACGAGCTGCGTGAGGTTCGACGTCGCCACCTGTTCGCCCGCCTTCAAGCCCGTCGTGACCTCCACGAGATCGCCGACCGCCGGACCGGTGGTGACCAGCCGCTCTTCGGCACGGCCGCCGGCCACCACGAACACACGCGACGTGCCCGAGACGGTGCGCACGGCCGATGCCGGCGCCAGGATCCCCGGCGTGCTCGTGGTCTGCGCGATCCGCGCGGTGGCAAACGATCCGGGCCTGAGCGATCCGTCGGTGTTGGCCACGACGGCTTCCACGATCAGCGTGCGCGAGTCGGTCTGCAGCGCCGGCGAGACGTAGCGCACCTGACCGGTGTAGGTCTTGCCGGGCGCGGTGTCGACTTCGAGCGACACGGCGCGGCCCACGCTCACCTCGACGCTGAACTGCTGCGGCACCGTGAGCTCCATCCGCAGCGGGTTGGTCCGCATCACCGAGACGACTTTGGTGCCTCGGGTCACGTAGTCGCCCACCGAGACCAGCCGCTCGGCGACCACCCCGGCGAACGGCGCGCGCACCACGGTGTCCTCGAGCGCCTTGCGGGCCAGGCTCACCCGCGCCCGGGCGGCCAGCAGCGACTGGTACTGCTGCACGGCGCCGTTGCGCGCGATGTCGAACTGGCGGCGCGCCACTTCGGCCTGCGCGCTGCGCTGGTCGAACTCGGCCTGCGAGAGCAGCTTCTTGTCGAACAGCATCTTCGCGCGGTCGAAGTCGCCCTGCGCGAGCGTCAGGTTGGCGCGGGCGTTGGCCACTTCCGGCACTTTGTCGACGTCGAGCGCCGCGCTCTCGCCAAGTCCGAGGCGGCTCTCGATCTGTGCCGCGTTGGCCTCGGCCTCGGCGGCCTGCGCGGCCGCTTCCGCCGGCGCGATGCGAATCAGGTCCGCGCCGGCGCCGACGCGCGTGCCGCGCTCCACCGGCGTGCCCACGACGCGGCCCTGGGTCTCGGCGGCGACGTCGGCCTGTTCCTCGGCGGCCAGGGTCCCGGTGACCCGGATGAAGCGCGCGATCGGCTGCTCCACCGCCACCGCGACAGACACCGGCACGGCCGCCGGAGTGTCGGCCTTTTCGGCGGACGATGACGCGCCCTTCGCGCTGCCGCACGCCGCGGCGAGAACGGCGCTCATCAGCGCGCCAGTCACCAGAACGACAACGGGGGGGACTCGTACCATGAACCAGGGCTCCTGCGATCGTGAAAGGTCAGGCCGTGCGCGCCGCGCGGAGGGCGGCGTCGGCGTCGGCGGGCCGCGCATGCCGCGGGGCGCCCGCGCGGATGCCGGCGATCGTCGTCTCGATCGCGTCGCGCACCAGCGGGTCGATCTCCACGCCCTCCGGAATGCGGTGCGACAGCCGCAGCGCCGCGAAGCCGACGACGGGCGCCCACAGCAGCCGCAGCGCCACCTCGCCGTACGTGGTCTCCGGGAACAGCCCTTCGGCGATGCAGCGCTCCACGCGCGCCAGCGCGCGGCTGCGCATCTCGGAGATGAACGCGAAGCGCTCGTACTCGCGGCTCACACGCGGCACGTGCCGATCGAGGAACACCAGCGCGAAGTACTGCGGCTGCTCCTTGCTGAACTCGTACAGGCGCCACGCCGAGGCGCGTACGTCTTCGATGGCGTCGGCGCTCGGCGCGTCGGCGAGCTCGCGGGCGCCGAGGTCGCGTAGCCCCTCTTCGGCGAGGGCGTAGAAGATCTCGTCCTTCGAGGCGAAGTAGCCGTAAATCGCGCCCGGGCTGTACTCCACACGTGCCGCGATGTTGCGAATCGACACCTGCCCATAGCCGTGGGAGATGAAGAGGTCGAGGGCCGCGTCGAGAATGGCGCGGCGCGTCGTTTCGCGGGCTGCGAGCAGGCGGGCCTGACGGCCCTTCGGCCGCGCTTCAAGTGTCATGACTGAACGCCGTTCAGTATTCTAAACGACGTTCAGTCAAATCCGTACGTGGGGGCCGGCTTTAGCCGGCCCGAGGTGGCAGGGGCCGCCTGAAGGCGGCCCCTACGAACCCATGGCCTTGGCGATGGCGGCGCGCAGGGCCGGGTCCTCGGGCGTGACCTCGCTCGGGAAGAACGCCACCACCTTCCCCTGCTTGTCGACGACGTACTTGCTGAAGTTCCAGGCCGGGAGCTGCCCCGAGGCGCCGAGGAAGGCGTAGATCGGCGACTGCCCCGCGCCCTTCCGGGTGACGACCTTCTCGAACAGGGGGAAGGTGACGTCGTAGGTCAGCCTGCAGAAGGTGGCGATCTCCTGGGCCGTGCCCGGCTCCTGGCCGCCGAAGTCGTTGCTCGGAAAGCCCAGCACGTTGAACCCCTTGCTCTTCATCTCCCGCTGGAGCTTCTCGAGCCCTTCGTACTGCGGCGTGTACCCGCACTTGCTGGCGACGTTCACCACCAGGCTCACCTTGCCCTTGTACTGGGCGAGGTTCCCGGGCGTGCCTTCGAGGCCGAGCGTCTTGAGGTCGTAGAACGACGACGGCTGCTGCGCGCTCGCGGGCCACACGAACGTGGCGCTCGCAAGCAGGACCGCGACGGCGAAACGAGTCACACGCATGGGCGCCTCCCTGTGCGTGGAATTCTATCGCCAGGCGGGCCTGAAGCCGCGCCGAAGCGCAAAGCGCGAAGGCGGGCCAACCGCGCGGACACTACCCCGTCTAAGCAGCACGGGAGGCATGCCATGCATGCGATTCGAATCGCCGCGGCGCTGCTGACACTGGCGGCGACGGCGGCCGCACAGACGCCGTCAATCGTGGACGGCACGATCGAGCAGCGAACGGTTACCGGGGTGCTCGAACGCGAATTCGCGGCCATCATGCGCGACGCCGCCGGGCCGGCCTGGATCGGCTATGCCGTGCGCGGTCGCGAGCGCAGCAGCGGCGACGGCTGCTGGGATTCCCGGAAAGGCGGTCAGCGCGTCACGCCCGTCCGGCTCGAAGGCTCCTCGGAGCTCTTCGTGCTCTACCGCGTGGAGGAGCGCGCGGTAGGACGCATCCAGATCGCCGCCCCCGATTGCGCCCTCGATCTCGGCGGGTTGAAGCTCCACTGGCTCACCAACGTGACACCGGCGGCAAGCCTCGAGTGGCTTGGCACGTTCACGCGCGGCGAGACGGCGCGGCGCGTGGCCGACGGAGCGGTGCTCGCAATCGCGCTGCACGGCGACGCCGGCGCCGTCGATCGGCTGATCGCCATCGCGCGCGAGGGACGCGACCGCCAGGTGCGATCGTCGGCGCTCTTCTGGATCAGTCAGCGCGCGGGCGACAGGGCGGCGGGCACGATCACCGACGCCATCGAGAAAGATCCCGACACACAGGTGAAGCGCCAGGCGGTGTTCGCGCTCAGTCAGCTTCCCAGGGCCGAGGCGGTCCCACGGCTCATCGACGTGGCCCGGAACAACCGCAACCCCGACGTCCGGAAACAGGCGATGTTCTGGCTCGGACAGTCGCAGGACCCGCGGGCGCTGGCCTTTTTCGAAGAGGTACTCCGCAGCCGTTGAAGGCTGCCTGCCCCGCCGTAGCGCGAAGCGCGAAGGCGGGTAGAATTCCTCCACATATTGGAGGAGTCATGCGTCAGCTCGTCCGCTCTCCACGCTTCCTGCTCTCCCTCGCGTGCGTGCTCCTGGCTGGCGCCGGCGCCATGGTCGCCGCCGAGCGCTCGTCGAGCGCGATGGTCACCGCCGCCAACGCGTTCCTCGCAGGCCTGACGCCGGACCAGCGCCAGCAGGCGGTGTTCCCGTTCGAAGCCGACGAGCGGAAGCGCTGGCACTTCATTCCCACCGAAGGCTTCCCGCGAAAGGGGCTCACGGTGAAGGACATGACCGAGCCGCAGCGGGCGCTCGCGCACACGCTGCTGAAGGCCGGCCTCAGCCAGCGCGGCTACATGACCGCCACCGCCATCATGGAGCTCGAGACGCTCCTCGGCGGGCTCGAACGCCGCGAACGCGAGGCCAATCGGCAGGCCGAGGGCTTCGGGCGCGACCCGGTGCGCTACTTCTTCTCGGTGTTCGGCACGCCGTCCGCCAAGACGCCGTGGGGATGGCGTGTGGAAGGCCACCACGTGTCGCTCCACTTCACCATGGCGAACGGCAACGTCATCGCCACCTCGCCGTCGATGTTCGGATCCAATCCGGCGGAAGTGCGCGAAGGCCCCACCAAGGGCACGCGGATTCTCGCTGCGCAGGAGGACACGGCGCGCGAGCTGCTGATGGCGCTCGACGCCTCGCAGCGCACGCAGGCCGTGATCACCGAGGTGGCCCCGAACGACATCGTCACCAGCAACCGCCTCGACATCACGCCGCTCTCGCCCGTGGGCATCGAGGCCGCGAAACTCACGGCGCGGCAGCGCGAGCAGCTGATGAAGGTGGTGGACGTCTACGTGGGGGCCATGGCCGACGACATCGCGGCCGACCGCATGGCGCGGTTGAAGAAGGCCGGGCTCGAGAAGATTGCCTTCGCGTGGGCCGGGGAGGCCGAGCGGGGCAAGAAGCACTACTACCGGATTCAGGGGCCGACGTTCCTCATCGAGTACGACAACTCGCAGAACAACGGCAACCACATCCACTCGGTCTGGCGCGACTTCACCAACGACTTCGGCCGCGACCTGCTGCGCGAGCACGTCGCGTCCGTCGCGCACTGACAGGGGACTCGTGCGGTAGTCATGCTCCCGGCTCTCCGCCAAGAGAGCCGGGAGCCCACCATGGACCGGGGCTCACCGATACAGGAAACGGTGACCGGTCGACGTCCCCTCGGGATACCACGCCCGGACGGGCACTGCCGCTCCTGCCGGCGCCTCGCCGAAAGCAATCGGCGATGCGTTGCCGCGCGGCTTCTCCACGAGCTCGGTGAAGCCCATGTAGTAGACGAAGCGGCGGTCCCGGCTCGACACCCGCACGACTTCGATGGCCGACAGGGGTGCGGCGCGCTCGAAGATGTAGGTGCCCGCGCCCAGGGTCACGCCCGGAAGCGAGATCGGCTTGCTGAACGTCAGCTGGATGGTCCGTTCCGTATCCACGCTGGCATCGCCCGGGGCCGCAGCCACGAGTCCCACCAGCGCCAGTCCGAACACCGCCAGCATCCCTCTGCGAGTCATTCGATTCGTCATTTGCTTGTCCCTCCACCCTACGTAACGGGACGCTGCGCAGCACCGCACATGTGCGGTTTCTTCGGCGCCAACGTTGAGTCTGTACAGCCGGACCCAGCGGCAGGTGACATACGGCAGAGCTAATAGCCTTTGACGAGCAGGGGGACTACCATGTCGCGTACTAACTCCTCATTTGCACTGAAAAAGACGATGGCGCCCACGGACAAGCCCCCCCTGTCCGAAACCGCGGGGCTCACCGGCACTCTCGAGCTGCTCGAGCAGTTCCGCCGGGGAGACGCCAGAGCCCGAGATCTGCTCGTCGAGCGTTCCCTGCCCCAGCTGAGGAAGTGGGCCCGCGGACGGCTGCCGCAGTGGGCGCGCAGTCTGACCGACACGCAGGACCTGGTGCAGGACGCGGTGATGCGGGCGCTGCCCAGGCTCGAGTCGTTCGAGGCTCGGCACCCGGGCGCGCTGCAGTCCTACCTGCGCGAGGCGGTGCAGAACCGCATCTACGACGAGGTGCGGAAGGTCAGCAACCGTCCCGGCGTGGACGAACTGCCGGAAGAAATGCCGGACCTGGCGCCGTCGCCGCTCGAGCAGGCGATCGGCAAGCAGGGGTTCGACCGCTACGAGAACGCGCTCAAGACGCTCAAGCCGACGGACCGTGACGCCATCGTGGCGCGGATCGAGCTGCAACAGAGCTATGAGGAAGTGGCGATCGCGCTCGGGAAGCCGAACGCGAACGCCGCGCGCATGGCGGTGACGCGTGCCTTGGCCCGCCTCATCGAGGCCATGCAGCATGAGCGCTGATCCGCATCTCGACGAGCTGATCGATTCAGTCGCCGACGGCGACGACATCGACTGGGCGGCGCTCGAAGCCAACGCCGATCCAGACATCCTGCGCCTGCTCGCGCACCTCAAGACCGTCGCCGGCGTGGCCGACGTGCATCGCACGTCCCCCGACACCGAGGAGACCGGGCCGGTGCCCTCGCCGCGTGCGGGCGCGGGCGGAGCCGGCCTGGGAGAACTCGGACAGTGGGGACACCTCCAGCTCGTTCGCAAAGTGGGCGAGGGATCGTACGGTGAGGTCTTCCACGCCCGTGACACCTGGCTCGATCACCCGGTGGCGCTCAAGCTCCTCCGCGAGGAGCTGAGCGATCGCGTCGCGCCGACGAAGCTGCTCGACGAAGCGCGCGTGCTCGTCAAGGTGCGCCACCCGAACGTGGTGACCGTGCACGGCGCCGACCTGCAGCAGAACCGCATCGGGTTCTGGATGGAGTTCGTCCAGGGCCAGCGGCTCGACGACCTCGTCGCATTCCAGGGTTTGCTCAGCGCCGAAGAGGCCGCCGTGATCGGCCAGGAGCTGTGCAGCGCGCTGTCGGCCGTCCACGACGCGGGCCTGGTGCACCGCGACGTCAAGGCGCAGAACGTGATCCGCGAGCCCAAGGGCCGCGTGGTGCTGATGGACTTCGGCGCCGGCCAGCTGATCGCGGACGCGGTGGGCGGCGCCGGCGCCGGCACACCGCTGTATCTCGCGCCTGAGATGTTCCGCGACGCGCCGGCCAGCGTGCAGACCGACATCTACGCGCTCGGGGTGTTGCTCTATTACCTGGTGACCGCCGGGTTTCCGGTGCCGGCTC
>DASRPM010000104.1:0-69292 GCA_035646375.1 Vicinamibacterales bacterium | reverse complement strand
CTTCAGCCTCTTCGTGAACGCCCTCGATCCGCAGTACTACTACGCGCTCTGCTTCGTCGGCGTCACGCCGGTCCCCAGCACGGAGTTCGACGCGGATGTCAGGCGCATCCTGGCAAACCTGATTCCCCGCCTCGACAGCGGCGGCGACATCACGAACGCCATGCTGGCTGACGTTCGCGGCGCCATGAGCGGCCGCATCGCCGACATCGGCGCCGGCCGGCCCGTGCGCGCCACGATTCCGGACGGCAATCTCTTCGATTCGAAGCGTCCGAGCGATCCTCGCTTCGGTCCCTTGGCCGCGGCCCTTGGCGCCCCCTTCGTCGCGATGGGGTTGCAGGCGACCAACTACACCAACGACGTGAACGATTTCGTCGCCAAGGTGGCGAAGGCCGGCACCGACGCCACTCTGAGATTCAGCTCGGAGTTCGCCGCCGCCCTCGCGACCGTGAGCCGTCCGCTTCCCAACCGCGCCAGTGCGGTCACCGGTCCGTCGGCGTTCGACAGCTCGACGTTTCGATTCGAGGAGGCGCGGGCCGCGCTCGACAACGCCGTCAAGGCCGCGGCTCCGGGTTCGGCGGAGCTGACGACGCTCAACGACCTGGTCACCGATCTGCAGCAGCTGGTCAACGCCGCACAGACCTATGGGGTGGAGTATGACCGCCTGCGGAATGCCGCCGCGACCCTGCTCACGTTCGTAGCGCTCGAAGCTCGCGCCGTGACGGTGACGCTGGGGTCGAGCGTTCTCAGCGCGGACCTCGCGCGCAGCGCCTACGTGAGCCTCGACGCCGGCATCGCCTATCCATGGCGCCTCGAAAGCATGGTGTTCTACGCCGGCACCAACATCTACTTCCGGCCGATCAACAAGGCGGCTCCGCTGCGCTACAAGGGCACGTTCCTGCATCGGTTCGCCTTGACCGTCGGTTTGACGTCTACGGTCAACGACGAGAGCCGCCGGGCCAGCGACCTGAGGACCACGGAGGAAGACGACACCAGCAATTCACTCCTGCTTGGCGTCGGCCTGCGGGTCACGCCGAGCCTGCGGGTCGGCGGTGGCGTGCTGGTCTTCAAGGAGGCAGATCCCAATCCGCTGATCGATCAGTCGTCGGTTGCCGTGACCCCGTACGTGTCGTTCACCGCCGACGTGGACGTCGCGCGCATGTTCCGATCGTTATTCTAGAAGGCGAATATGGCGCTCAGAGCGATATCTTCCCTCACTGCTGATCCAACTTCCGTCAAGCGGCCACTGAAGAGCAAAGCCATCTCCTTCGGCGTGCAGCTCGTGGACGTGAAGACCCCGACGCCAATCGACCGGACACTCGAGTTGGTCCTTGCCGCGAGCAATGATCTCGTGTTTGCCGGCGGGGAAAAGACGGTGACCCGCACTCGGAAGATCGGGGCGGCGGCAGTCGACGCGACGTTCAACGAAACCATTAGCGGAACGGCCGAGGACGTTGCTTCGTTCCGCGTGACGCTGCGCGAGGCGGGCACCAGCGACCTCGCCGCGTGCTTCGTCAGCTTCGAGTGACCACCGTGTGCGCGCGTCTGTTGGTCAGCCTCGCGTCGCTCGCGGCCCTTGCAGCAGCGGGCTGCTACGACCCGAACAAGGTGTCGGCACCCGACGAGGTGCTGCTGCTGACGGCGAGCCCGGACGCCATCCCGGCCAACGGGTTCTCGACCTCGCGGATCACCGCCCGGGTCACGACGTCCACGACGCGCAACCTGACGATCGCGTTCACGAGCTCCGGCGGCACGCTCTCGCCCACCACGGCGCACGCGCCGGATGGCGCCGGCGAAGCGTCGGTCTTCCTCACCAGCGAGTCCGTCCCGAAGACGGTGACGGTCACGGCGGATGTCAAAGAGGGCAACGACGTCCTCGTCTCGCGGTCGGTCACCGTCACTTTCGGACCGGCGACGGCGGACTCGGTGCTGAGGTTGATCACGTCGTCGAATCAGATCGACGCCGACGGCGTCTCGAGCGCGTTTCTGCAGGCCGAGCTCAACCCCGCCGGCGCCTCGCGCACGGTCTCGTTCAAGACGACCGACGGGAGCTTCGCGCGTGAGGGAACCACCCCGAAGCGGGAAGAGAACAACGTCACGGCCGGTGCCGACGGCATCGCGCGGGTGCAGCTGTTCGCGCCGGTCACCCCCGGCTCGGCACTCGTGACGGCCACGACGATCGGCGCCAGCGGAGCGGCAGGCTTCTCGGCCACGCAGACAATTACGTTCAGTCCGGCGATGCCCGACTTCATGTCGCTCAGCGCCGATCCGCTCGCCCAGTCGCGCGCGGTCGAAACCAACACGATCACGGTCACGGCCAAGCTGTCCCGACCGATCGGCAAGGTGAGCACCAACACGCTCGTTGACTTCTCGATCGTGAACGACGCCAGCGGCCAGCCCTTTGGGCGCTTCCAGAACATCACGCGAAGCACCGACTCGGAGGCTGCCACGGCAGAATTCGTGCCCGGCACTACAGGCACGCTGGGTCTCGCGACGATCACGGCGCGCGTGCGCAATACCAACGTGACCGCTCAGATCAAGGTGGACATCACACCCTAGCGCCCGGGCGGTTTACGGCGTTTCGGCCAGCGTCAGATCGCCGGCGCCAAGACGGGCGTCCAGCTCGTAGCGGCCGCCGCCAATCCAGTCGAGCGAGCGCTTGATGCCGCTCTTCGAGATGCCGAGCGCGCGAGCGTCCAGGTCGCCGAAGGTGACCGATGCGTGCGCGCTGCCGAGCGATTCACGCCGGACGCCGATCTTCAGCTCGCCCGCCGTCATCCGGACGTCCTTGTGGCCGTCGATCCCCTGCACCCGGATCTCGCCGGCGCGCATCCTGAGATGCACGTCGGACCGCGCCGGAAGCTCCACGACGAACGTCACGTGCCGGGCCTTGCCTTCAGTCACGATGCGGGCGGTCGAGCCCGTCACCTGCACGTCCACCAGCAGTTCCTTGACGTCCTTGATCCGCGCCTCGTCGTCGGCCTCCCAGCGCACGACGATCCGGTCGCTGTCGCCGGCGCGGAGGACGTAGTCGCCCGACGCCAGCTGCAGCCGCACGTGGCCACCCGCGGCGAAGGGGCGTTCGACCCTGTAGGCATCTGCCGGCGACGACGGCGGCGGTGGCGCCTGCGCGAGCGCCAGCGAACCGAGCACCAGGACTTCCAACGATCCAATGAGCACGAGCTTCATGTGACCTCCAGTGTCCCGCGCCCACTGCAGATTGCTTGCCCGCGGTTGACCGCTGGATTCCATGAGAGTTCGCGGCATCCGGCGCCACGGCGACGGGCGTACGCTCCACAGGTGTGCCGAGGCGTCACAGGTCGCATCAGGCCAAAGCCGTTGCCGATCAACAACTTGTAGAATGGCGCGCGGCTTGCCCCCTCGGCGGTCATGCGAACCCTCATCCTGCTCCTCTGCCTCGTTGGTGTGGCGCCGCGTCCGGCCGCCGCACAGGACTCCGAACCCTGGGACGGCGCGCGGATCCAGTCGGCGGAGGTCGTCGGCGTGCCGTCCGACGAGCTCAGTCCAGGCCTGCGCCGCGACATCGACGCCCTCGTGGGGCGCGCGCTGGCCCGCCCGGACCTCTCGCAGCTCGCCCGCCGCATCGAGGAAGAGCGCCCCGAGGTCGTCGTGGCGATGCGCATCGACCCCCGCGACGGGGGCGAAGTGCGCGTGTTCTTCCTGGTCGCGCGCATCAGCGACGACGCCGGCCTGGGCACGAACATCAACGCCCGCTACGTGGTGGAGAGCGTCGAAATCGAAGGGCTCAAGGACCATGAGATCAGCGCGGCGCTGCGCGACCGCCTGCAGGCGCTCGTCGGCACCCGGCTCGATCCCGCCGAGGCCGACCGGCTGATCGAGGCGCTGAAGGGGGAGCAACCGGGCTACGACGTCTCGCGCCGCATCGAGCGCGGCACGCGGCGGGGCTGGATCCACGTCGTCTTCGAGTTCACCGAATCGGAAGGGCGGCGCTGGATTCCGTTCGCGAAATCACGCTCGAAGTTCGTCTACCACTCCGACGCCGGCTGGAGCGGCCTGCACGACATCCCCATGGGCCGCCGCGACCATCGCGTCACGGTCGGGTTCGCTCTCGACGACAACGACACGCTGGTGGAGGAGTACTCCGGCGCCCGCGTCCGCTTCGAGTCGCGGCACCTCGGCACCGACCGGGTGGCCGCCAGCCTCGAGGCGTCGTGGCTGAACAACACGTGGCGCGCGCCGGTGCTCGCGGCGCTCGCGGCCGATCCAGCCGTTCCCGAACCGTACCGGCAGCGCATCACGGTGGAGCCGCAGCTCACCGTGGCGCTCACCCGCCACGTCCGCGCCAGCGGCGGCCTCAGCCTGTCGAGCCTCGAGTCGCTGCACCACTCGCCGGACTCGCAGATGGCCAGCGTGGTCACGGGCGCACTCGTGTACAGCCAGCGGTTGAACCGCGACCGGCGCACGCGGCAAACCGTCGAGGCCGGGTACGAGCTGCGGGCGTCGGTCGACGGCTTCGGCAGCGATTTCAGCTACACACGCCATCTCGCACGGGCGCGCTACCAGTTCAACGGCCGCCATACAGGCATCATCGCCGAGGTCTTCGGGGGCGGCATCACCGGCCAGGCGCCGCTGTTCGAGCGATTCACGCTCGGCGACTCGGCCACCCTGCGCGGCTGGAACAAGTTCGATCTGGCGCCGATCGGCGGCAACCGCGTCTTTCATCAGTCGCTGGAATACCGCTTCTACGGCGCGGCGCTCTTTCTCGACGCGGGTTCGGTGTGGGAGAACGGCCGTCCCCACGACCTTCGCGCGTCCACCGGCTTCGGCTTTCACACCGACCATGTCTTCCTGACCGTCGCCTTCCCGCTGGACGCACCGGGAGCCGGCGCGACCTTCATGATGGGGGTGCGGTTTTGACGGCGGCAGCGCGGCATGCGGGGCTGGCGCTCCTGGCCCTCGCCTGCATGGCCGTCCCACGCGGCCTCGCGGCGCAGTCCTTGACGGTGCGCGCGGCGGGAGACATGCTCCAGGTGCGCGGCTCCGGCCTGCGGCTCATCGAAGGCGTGGTGGCCGATCACCTCAAGGACGGCCGATCGGTGCGCGTGGACTTCGAGATGACGATCCTCGACAAGGCCCAGGGGAGCACGATTACCCAGAACCGGCAGTCGTTCACCCTGAGCTTCGACTTGTGGGAGCAGCGCTACGCGGTGACGCGCACCGGCGCCGCCCCGCGTTCGATCTCACACCTCGTCGCACGGGACGCCGAAGCCTGGTGCCTGGAGAACCTGGCGCTTCCGCTGACCGCCCTTGGCCGCTTCGCGCGCGATCTGCCCTTTTGGATACGGCTCGAGTACCGCGTGCAGGACCAGCCGCCGCCCCCGGCCGAGACCGATGCCCTTTTCACGCTGCGGACGCTCATCGACGCGCTCAGCCGGCGCCGTGGCGACGAAGCGCTGGGCCGATCGTTCGACGCCGGTCCGTTCCGGATCGGCAATTGATGCGTGCGTAGCCTCCGCACTCGACTCGTCGCGGCGTTCTTCGTGGCCACGCTGCTGCCGCTCGGCGCGACGATCTGGATCACGATGTCGCTGCTCGAGCGCAGCCTCGGTTATGCCACCACCGGGGAGCTCGACGGCTTGTCGCGGACGCTCGAGGCCACGGTCCGCCGCTTCTACGAACGCGAGCGGCTGTCGCTCGAACGGGACGCCAAGACCGGCCGGGTCGGCTTCACCTCGTTCGACATGGACGCCGCCGGCAACGTGCCCGACGCCGTCCGCACCTTCTGGATCAGCGGCGAGCCGGCACGGTTCACCCTGTCGGGGACCGGCGGCGATCGTCTGGACTACATGACGCGCGCCGGCACGCGCGTGGACGTCTACAGCCGCGACCTCGGCGGCATTCAGATGGAGGAGCTCGGAGGACAGCTGCGCCAGGTGCGCGAGCTGGTGGGCGCGACGGAAGGGCGCGATCTCCAGCGCGGGTTCACGCTCACCCTGCTCCTGCTGGTGGCGGTCGTCTGGCTGGTGTCGCTGGTCCCCCTCCTCTTCATGGCCCATCGCATCAGCCGTCCGATTCAGGAGCTGACGGCGGGGCTCACCGGTTTCGCGGCTGGCGATTGGCATCAGCGCCTGGCCACGACGCGCGACGACGAAGTCGGGCGCGCGGTGACGGCGTTCAACGACATGGCGGAGCACCTGCGGCGCAACCGCGAGCGGCTGGTCTATCTGACGCAGATCTCCAGCTGGGAAACGCTGGCGCGCAAGACGGCGCACGAGCTGAAGAACTCGCTGACGCCGATCCGGCTGACGGTGGAAGAGATGGTGGCACGCCAGCCGCAGAGCGACCGCGAGTTCATGCAGCAGGCCGCGCAGATTGTCATCGGCGAGATTGAAACCCTCGAGCGCCGCGTGCGTGCCTTTTCCGAGTTCGCCAGCGAGCCGCCCGTGAACGCCGAACCGCTCGATATCAACGCCATCGTCAGCGAGCGTGTGTCGCTGCTGAGGCCGGCGCATCCGGACACCACCTACCGCTGCACGCTCGACGCGCACGTACCGGCGGTTCTTGCCAGCGCCGACCTGGTGAAAGGCATCCTGACGAACCTGCTGGAGAATGCCGCCGAGGCGGCGGGGCCAGGCGGTACGGTGGAGGCAACCACGCGGGTGTACGGACACGACGTCGCGATGGAGGTGCACGATTCGGGGCCTGGCCTCGGCGAGGAGGCCGCGCGAACGCTCTTCGAGCCGACCATCACGTTCAAGAAGCACGGGATGGGGCTCGGGCTCTCCATCGCCAAGAAGAACGCGCTGCGCATGGGCGGCGACATCGCGCTCGTCGAGGGCGCGCTCGGCGGCGCCGGCTTCCGGGTGATCCTTCCCAGACATCAATGACCAGAAAACACCGGATCACCATCGTGGACGACGAGCCCAACATCGGGAAGTCGCTGCGCCTCATCCTGGAAGGCGAAGGCTACGCCGTGACGATCTGCGGGTCGGTGGCGGAGTTCCAGGCCCAGCGCAGCCCCGGACGCGCCGACCTCTACCTGGTCGACGTGCGCCTGCCCGACGGCAACGGCATCGACCTGCTGCGCGCCGTCCGTCAGAGCGACGACTCCACGCCGGTGGTGATGATCTCGGGGCACGGCACCATCCGCGACGCCGTGGACGCCACGCGCAGCGGCGCCTTCGACTTCCTCGAGAAGCCGCTCGCGCGCGACCGCGTGCTCCTGGTGGTGAAGAACGCGCTCGAGCGCTCGGACCTGCAGCGCGAGAACCAGCGCTTCCGCGAGCTCGTCGGCGACGCACCGAAGATGATCGGCAGAAGCGAGGCCTTCCGGCGCGCGCTCACCGAGGCCACGCAGGTGGCGCGGTCCGACGCCGGCGTGCTGCTCACCGGCGAGTCAGGCACCGGCAAGGAACTGCTGGCCGCGCACATCCACCGCGAGAGCCCCTTCGCGTCGCGTCCGTTCATCAAGGTCAACTGCGCGGCGATCCCGACCGAGCTCATCGAAAGCGAGCTCTTCGGCCACGAGCGCGGCGCGTTCACCGGCGCCGCCACGATGCGCCGCGGCAAGTTCGAGCTGGCCGACGGCGGCAGCATCTTCCTCGACGAGGTGGGCGACCTGCACGAGGCGTCGCAGGCCAAGCTGCTGCGCGTGCTGCAGGACGGCGAGGTGCAGCGGCTCGGGAGCGAGCAGGCCATCCGCGTGTCGGTGCGCGTCATCTCCGCCACCAACCGGCGGCTCGAGGAGCGCATCGCGGAGGGCAAGTTCCGCGAGGATCTGTTCTACCGCCTGAGCGTGGTGCCGATTCGCGTGCCCACGCTGCGCGAGCGGGTGCCGGACATTCGCGACCTGGCCGCCTACTTCCTCGGCGAGTTCTGCACGCGCAACAACTTCCGGGCGAAGACGATCGACGACCACGTGCTGGCGCTGCTCGAGCGCTACGAGTGGCCGGGCAACATCCGCGAGCTCCGCAACGCCGTCGAGCGCATGGCGATCCTGAGTTCGGGCGATCGGATCGGGGCCGACGCCGTCCCGATCGAAATCCGGATGCCGTCGGCGGAGCGGCCATCGGGCCTGCACGAAACGCGCGACGCCGCCGAGCGCCAGCGCATCCGCCAGGCGCTCGAGCAGACCGATTGGAACGTCTCGAGCGCCGCCCGCCTGCTCGGCATCGAGCGCACCAATCTCCACAAGCGCATCCGTTCGCTGGGCCTCGCGCGCGACCCGTCGTAGCGCGATCCGTCGTAGGGGCCGCCTTCAGGCGGCCCATGAGCCAATGTAGAGGGCGGCCTTCAGGCCGCCCTGACAGAGTGGCCCGCGTGTTGCACCAACGGCCTTCATGCCTCGTGCCGCCGCGGTGGTTGTCGTGCTGCTCGTCGCGTCCGGAGTCGTCTCTGGAAAACGCGACGACGGCGTTCCCGTCACGCTCCCCGTGCAGGCCACGACGGAACTGGACCGGAGCCTCGAGGCGGCAGCGCGGCACCGGTCGCACGTGTGGCGCGACACTCCGCCGCTCAACCCCGACGGCACGGTGAACGGCTACATCGAGATCGCGCGGGGCGACCGCCGCAAATGGGAGTTCGACATGGGGGCCAACCGGCGCGGCGTCGATCGCACGCTGCCGGAAAGCATCGGCGGCTACCCCGTCAACTACGGCTTCGTGCCACAGACCGTCTCCTACGACGGCGATCCGTTCGATGTGCTGGTGCTCGGTCCGCCCATCGAGGGAGGCCGCCTGATCACGGGCGTGATTGTCGGCCTGATGCGGATGGAGGACGAGAAGGGTCTCGATTCAAAGGTCGTGCTCTCTCGCACCGGCTCAGACGGCCGTCCGCTCCATGCCCTCACGACCGGGGAACAGCAGCGGATTGGCGAGTATTTCAACCGTTACAAGCTTCACGAGCAGGGTAAGTTCTCGAAGGTGCCAGGCTGGGGTACCGCGGCCGAAGGCTTGTCCTTCGTCGCCACCACGCACGCCTTTTTCAAAACCTGCCGTGATCACGCGGATCACAGCTGCACGCTCGCTACAACACCATCAGCGCCGTGATCGTCGTGCGATAGGCGACTTCCTCGTAGGCGCCGAGCACGTCGCGCAGGCCGACGACGCGCGTGGCGAGCAGCTTGGGATCGTAGCGGCCGGCGTGGAGCATCTCGACGAAGCGGGGGATGTCGCGCATCGGGTTGGCCCCGCCGGCCTGGCCACCCGAGTGCGTGACGCCGCCAATCGCAAAGAGGAACGCCGGCAACGCAATCGTGCCGCGCACCAGGCCCGTCGTGATCACGTGGCCGCCGGCCGACGCCATCTGATACGCCTGCTGCATCGGCAGGATGCCGCTGGGATCGGGGCCCTGTTCGAGCTTCGGCCGCACGAACTCGGCACCGGCCGCCTCCACCACCAGGTCGGCGCCGGCGCCGCTGCGGCGCCCGCCCGAATCGCGCCCGCCGCTCCAGGTGCGATTGGTCGGGCCCGCCGTCAACGCGCGGACGCGTTCGATCAGCCGATCGCCTTCCACGTTGGGATCGAGGACGTGCGTGGCGCCCACTTTCATCGCCACGTCGCGCCGCGCGCGGATCGGGTCGATGCCGATGATGATCGAGGCGCCGGCAATGCGCGCGCCCTGCACGGCGCTGAGGCCCAGCGGCCCGCAGCCCACCACGGCCACGGCCGACCCCGGCGCCAGCGTTGCCAGCGTGCCCGACGTGGTGGCGCCCAACCCCGCCACGCTGACGCAGCTGCACACCATGCCGAGATCCACGTTGCTGGCCTTCGAGACGACCGGCACGATCCACTCTTCCCAGGTGACCATCAGCTCGCCGAGGCCGCCGATGTGCGAGTTGGAATAGACCGGCGTGCCGTCGCGCAGATCCGCGACGGGGATGAGATCCGACGCCAGATTGCGCCCGAGCAGCTGGCAGATGTCGGCGCGGCCGCGCAGGCAGTGGTAGCACGCGCCGCACTGCGGCGTGCCCGACACGCACACGCGATCGCCCACCTGCACGCGCCGCACTTCCGGCCCCACCGCCTCGACCACGCCGATGCCGCCGTGCCCCTGAATGAGCGCCATGCTGTCGGTGCCGGCGAGCGTCCCGCCGGCGGCGGCCGGGTTGGCGGGCGCGGCAGCGTTGGCAGGCACTGTGCCGCCCGGCGGTGCGGCCTGGATGCCGAGCACGGCGCCGACGTTCGAGTAGCAGAGATTGGTGGCTTCCGTGCGCACCACGACCATGCGGCCGGTGACGGCGCGCATCCGCACGTCCTGCAGCGTGGTCCGCCCGGAACCGCTGCCGCGCGAGATCCACGCGCGGAACGTGCGCCCGGTCACGACGGCCGGCGCCTGGCCCTGAGCCGCGGCGGGCGCGGCGCCGCCGGCGGCCACCGCCGCGGCGGCGGTCGCGCCTCGTTTCAGGAGCCCGCGGCGCGAGAGTCGTGGCGTGCGTGACGGCATAGTGCGTTCATTCTAATTGCCGCGGCCCGGCGCCGGCGGATTGATCACCGCCCCGTCCCAGTGCTCGACCAGCTTGCCATTGCGGACACGGAAGGTGTCGAACGTGAACACCTCGTACCAGGTGCCGGGCGCCGCCGTGGGGTCCTGGCGGAAGTTCTTGTGGACGACGGTGACTACGTCGCATTCGGCCATCACGATCTCGAGCGGGTTGCCGGCCGGCGGCTGCGGCCCCTCGGCCTGCCCTCGTCCCGGCCCCGGACCACCCTGGCGCGGCGGCCCGCCGAAACGCGACTTGAAGTACTCGTAGTCGCTGAGGCCCGCCTCGCGGCCGCCCTTCACGAACGCCGGGTTGTGCTGCTTGTACGTCGTGTCGGCCAGCGCCACGCGGTCCACGCCGGGACGGAAGAACTCCATCGCGACCTTTTTGTTTGCCTCGAGTTCGGCCGGCGTCGCCTTGCAGCCGGCCTGCGGAGCGACAACCTGTGCCCATGCGACAGCGGGCGCGGCTATCAGCGCCGCTGCGAGTGTCATCAACCAGCTCAACGCGAAGACTGTGCGCATGCGTGCCCTCCTCGGTGCAGTAATCTGCGGCATACGCTAATTCACTCCGAGGCTGATGATGATTATTCGACGGTCGACGTGGCTGCTTGCCTTGGTCTTCTCCCTCGCCGTGCACACGGGGGTGGCGTCCGCCCAGACCACGCTGGGCGTCAGCTACTCGTTTCTCCGGATTCTCGAAGGCCCCGATCTCAACATGCCGGCCGGCTGGCTGTTGTCGTTCGCCGCACCGATCGATCGATCCGCAATCTCACTGGTGGGCGAGGTGGCCGGCAACTACCGGTCGGACTTCGGCGAGACCTTTCGCCTGCACACGTTTCAAGGCGGGCTCCGCCTGTCGGGGCGCACGGCCCCCGGCGTCGATCCGTTCGCGCAGTTCCTGGTCGGCGGCATGAACACTGGCTGCTGCGGCAGCTCCGCCACGTTCTTCATGATCGAACCGGGCTTCGGCGTGGACTTCGGGATGGCCCGCGGCCTCGCGCTGCGCGCCGGCATCTCGTTTCCGATCGCGTTCGACGACGGCGCGCTCAATACGCTGCGGCTTCAGGCCGGCGTCGTCCTGCCGATCGCCTCGCGCTGAGCGCGGCGCGCCTTCCGGCCGGCCGACAGCCCCAGCGTCACCGCGAGGCGGGACAGCTCGTCATCGAGCGCCGCCGCGAACGCCCGCTCACGGGGCGGGCGGCCGGCCACGTAGCGGACGTCGGAGCTGAGCTCGCTGCCCGCCGCCGCCACGTTGGCCCAGCCCACGACGCGATCGCGCCACAACAGCGGCAGCGCGTAGTACCCGAGCTTGCGCTTGGGCACCGGCGTATACGCCTCGAAGCGATACTCCCATCCCCAGAGCAGCTCGAACCGCGGCCGATCCCACACGATCGGATCGAACGGCGCCAGCAGGCGGACGGCGTCATCGGGCTCGGCGGCGGCAGGCTCCTCGTGAACCGGCCAGTACCAGTCCACGCCGTCCACGTGCGCATGCGACAGGCGCTGCCTGGCGCGCTGCACCGCGCGGTTCAAGCCGGTCGCCCACTGGGGCACGCCGTAGCGCAGCCGCTTCACCAGGCGGTTGAGCCCCGACGCGGTGAGCGGCGCGTACTTGGCCACCACCACGTCCACGAGCGCATCGAGCCGCGCCCGGCGGGTGGCGGGATCGCGCGGGACCGGCGCGTGCTCGTGCACGGCGTAGACGCGGATGCCGTTGTCGCGCCGCATCACCCGCAACAGGCCGCGGTAGTGCATCTGGTCGAGCAGGTGCGTCGTCGCGCTGGACGACCCACCCCAATAGTTGGTGACGGTGCCGAGCGCGAAGTGCTCGTCCACCTCCCGCGGGTGCACCTCGCCGCGCTCGCGTACGAACGCCAGCAGCGCCTTGACGTGGCGTCCGCGCGCGGCGCTCCACGGCGTCGGCCCGCCGCGAGGGTGCATCAGCGACGAGACCGCCGGCGACACGAAGCCGTAGTTGACGAAGAAATCCTCGTGAACGTCGAGCTGCGCGTAGAGGCGCTCGAGATCACCGGCGCGATACCCGGTGACCCGGTGGCGAAGCGTCAGGTCCTGCGCGCGCGCCGGCGCCCGGATCGGATCCGCCTGTACGAACCCGAGCCGGTCGATCGCGCGCTGGAGCGTCGTGGGCGCAAACAGGCTGCGCGCCACCGCGTAGCGGCGCAGGCTCTCGAGCGTGGGACGGTCTTCCACCGCTCCCGATCGTAATTCCGATGCTCATCTGCTTTCGGCTGGCGCAAACGCGCCGGGCGGACGTATACTCCCGGCGCTTTCAACGCTGCCGTACCCCAATCGAGGTAGCGGGAGAACTGGAGGGTCGAGATGGGCCGTGCACTCCGTGCGTTGCTGCCTGGGCTTGCCGTGCTGTTCCTCGCCACGAGCGCGGCCACCGCGCAAATCGGATCCACCGCGCAAATCACGGGAACCGTTCGGGACACGAGCGGGGCGGTGCTGCCCGGCGTGGACGTCAGCGCGGTTCAGACCGACACCGGGTTCCGCCGCTCGGTCGTCACCGAAGCCAACGGCCTGTTCGTGCTGTCGAACCTGCCCGTCGGTCCCTACCGCCTCGACGCCATGCTCTCCGGCTTCCGCGCGTTTCAGCAGACCGGCCTCGTGTTGCAGGTCAACGCCAACCCCGAGATCAACATCACGCTCTCGCTCGGTGAGATCACCGAGACGGTCGCCGTGCAGGGGGCAACACCGCTCGTCGAAACCCGCAGCCCCGGCATCGGCCAGGTCATCGAGAACGAGCGCATCGAGGAGCTGCCGCTCAACGGCCGCAACCCGGTGGATCTCATCACGCTGGCGGGCGCGGCGGTGCCGCAGCCGGCGCTCGACGCCACCAGCCGCAGCATGCAGGGCGGCCGCGCCATTGCTGTGGCCGGCGGCCAGAGCTTCGGTGTGGCGTTCACGCTCGACGGCGCCACGCACAACAATCCCTACGACAACCTGAACCTGCCGCTGCCCTTCCCCGATGCCCTGCAGGAGTTCCGCCTCGAGACCAGCTCCACAACCGCCAGCAACGGCGTGCACTCGAGCGCGTCGGTGAACGCGGTCACCAAGTCGGGCACCAACAGGTTCCGCGGCGACCTCTTCGAGTTCGTCCGCAACCACCGCTTCAATGCCGTCAACCGCTTCAACAACTCGGTCAACCGGACGACCGGAGTCCCGTGCCCGGTCTTCCTGCCCGAGACATGCAAGCGCCAGGGCGACGGCCTGAGCCGCAACCAGTTCGGCGGCACGTTCGGCGGTCCGCTGAAGACCGACCGGCTGTTCTTCTTCGGGGCGTATCAGGGCACGCGGCTGCGCGAGACGCCCGCCGACCTGTTCGCATTCGTACCGACCGCCGCGATGCTCGCGGGCGACTTCACGGACTACGCGTCGCGAGACTGCACGCCCAACCGTCCGGCCACTCTCCCTCCCCTGCAGCTGGGAGGTCCGTTCGTCAACAATCGCATCGACCCGTCCCGCTTCAGCCCCGCGGCGTTGGAGATTGCCCGGCACCTGCCGACGACCACCGACAAGTGCGGGCGCTTCAACTACAGCCGGAGCCGGCCGCAGGACGAATCGCAATTCATCGGTAAAGTGGATCTGACGCTCACGCCGAACCACTCGCTCTTCGTCCGCGCGATCGAAACGCGCGTCAAGTGGACACCCCCCGGGCAGCTCCAGCCGGAGAACGTCCTGGTGTCGAGCCTGGGCGGCCGCGACAACAAGGCCCGCTCGGTGACGGTCGGCGACACGATGGTGCTGAGCAACAACACCGTCAACGCGCTGCGCGTCGCCTACAACAACACCGACATCCACCGCATCCACGAGCCGATCGGCTTCTCGGCGCCCGAGGTCGGTGTCCGCATGTACAGCTACATCGAGGACTACCTGCTGGTGAACGTCACCGGCGGTGGCTTCCAGCTCGGGGGCGGCACCGAGAGCGAGGCGCGCTTCCAGACGCCCTCCTACCAGGTCAGCGACGACCTGACGCTCGTGCGCGGCGCACACCAGTTCGGCATCGGCGGAAACGTCTCCTACTGGACCTCGCTCTCGCAGGCCAACGTGCGCTCGCCGGGCCAGTTCACCTTCAACGGCAACATCACCGGCCTGCCGCTCGCCGACTTCCTCACTGGAAGCCTCTTCCAGCTCATTCAAGCGACGCCGAACTCACTCGACATGAAGCAGCTCTACCTCGGCTTCTATGCCCAGGACACGTGGAAGCTGTCGTCGAAGGCCACGTTGAACTACGGCGTGCGCTGGGAGCCCGGTCTCGCGCAGCAGATCCGGAACGGCGCCATCTACAACTTCAGCGTCGATCGCTTCCGGGCGGGCACGCGCACCACCCAGTACTCGAACGCGCCACCCGGATTTCTCTATCCCGGCGACGCCGACTTCACCAACGACAAAGCGGGCATGGAGAACCACTGGTGGCAGTTCTCGCCGCGGGTGGGCTTTGCGTGGGATCCGAACGGCGACGGCCGCATGTCGATCCGCACCGGCTACTCCCTGTCCTACGACTTCGTGAACGCGCAGTTCCACCTCAACACGTCGGTGGCGCCGCCGTTCAACGCCGAGGCGCGCGTGGACAGCCCCGCCGGCGGCTTCGACAACCCGTGGCTGGGCACCGGCAACGAGACGTTCTTCCCGTTCACGACCGGTCCCAACTCGGTCTTCCCGTTGACGGGGCCCTACATCTCGATTCCGTCGGACATCCGCGTGCCGCGGCAGCAGTCGTGGAATGTCAGCGTGCAGCGCCAGATCGGCAACGATCTCGCCGTCTCGGCCACCTATCTGGGGAGCTATTCGGACCGCCTGTGGAACGTGCGCTCGCTCAATCCCGGCGTCTACATCCCCGGCTCGTGCACGCTGCAGACCGCCTCGGGCCCACAGACGTTCACCCCGTGCTCGACCACCGGGACGCTCAACAACCGCCGCGTGCTCACGATGGAGAACTTCGACACCGGCAAGTATCTCGGCGTCGTGGACGAGCACACCGCGCTCGGCTACCAGAAGTACAACGGCCTGCTCCTGAGCGTGCAGCGGCGCAGCCAGAACGGCATTACGGCCAGCGCCAACTACACGCTCTCGAAGTGCATGGGGCTGCCGACGCAGGGCGGCACGACGCCGAACGTCGGCACCGGGTATGTGGATCCCACCAATCCAGACTACGACTACGGCCCGTGCGACACGGACCGCCGCCACCTGTTCAACATGGCGCTCGTCGCGCGCACCCCGGACTTCCAGAACGCGACGTTGCGCGCCATCGCGTCGGACTGGAGCCTGTCGGGCATCGCGCGCTTCTTCTCGGGCCGGCCGCTCAACGTGACGCTCACGAGCGATCCGGCACGCACCGGCATCGCCAATCAACGGCCGAACGTGGTGCTGGACAACCCGTACGGCGACAAGTCGTACACCAACTACCTCAGTCGCGCGGCGTTCGCCGAGCCGGCGCTCGGCACGCTGGGGAACCTGCAGCGCAACAGCATCGTGGGGCCGGGCAACAAGGCGGTCGATCTGTCGCTGGTGCGGCGCTTCCGGTTCGGGACGCACGTGATCGAAGCGCGCGCCGAGGCGTTCAACGCGTTCAACTGGTTCAATCCCGGGCTCAACGCGCCGGTGACCAACTTCAACAACGTGCAGTTCGGCCAGATCACGAGCGCCGACGATCCGCGGATCATGCAGTTCGCGCTCAAGTATTCGTTCTGAGCGCGCGCCGGCTCAAGGCTTCGGGCTCAGGGCGTGGTTAGCCCTGAGCCTGCGTGTCCCGCCACACGCGCAGCACGGTTGAATGGCTTACGCCCACGTGCTTGGCGAGGGCGCGGGCGGTCCAGCGCTCCTGTCCCTCGGGAGGGTTGGCCATCGCGGCGGTGATGGCCGCCACCGCGTCGGCGCTGCGGCCCTTGGGGCGGCCGCGGCCCGGTCGATCGTACTGAAGGGTCGAGGCGCCGCCCTCGAGGAAGCGCTGGCGCCAGATGGCGACGGTCCGGCGGCTCACCCCCATCTGCGCGGCGACGGCGGCCTGCGACAGACCGTTCGCCAGGAGCAGAATGATCCGGCTGCGGCGTTTGAGCCGCGCCTGGGGTGCCGACTTCACCCATCCTTCGAGTAACGCGATCGTCGTCGCATCCACCTGCAGCCCCCCTAGTTCGATCGGCAACCGGCACTCCTCCCCATACGGAATCGCGAGAAACAGCTGTGTTGGGGGCCACGCCTCGAGGAATGGCATCCCGCCAGATGCGCAGGACGGTCGTGAATACTTTTTTCCTGCACCAACACCCTCTGCTAGTGGTCATTGCGAAAACGACGGAGCAGGGGTGTCACGGACACCAAAAACGGCCGGATGCCGTGGCGGCTCGAGGGCGAGCCGGGCGGGTCAGTCGAGAGACTTCTGACCGATACGGGCAACCTCGCGGCGCAGCCAGGCGCGCGAGAGCTGCCACTCGCGCTTGACCGTGCGCTCGGAGACGCCGATGAGGGCGGCCGTTTCTTCCACGGACAAGCCACCGAAGAACCGCAGCTCCACGATCTGTCCCTGGCGCGCGTCGAGCGTGGTGAGACGGGAGAGCGCGTCGTCGAGGACGACCAGATCGACGTCCTCGGACACGGGCTGCGGCAGGTCGTCCAGATCGTCCACGGTCACGAGCGTCCTGCCGCTCCCGCGCTTCTGCGCATTGCGGCCGCGGGCGTGATCGACCAGGACGCGCCGCATCGCGCCGGCGGCGACGCCGAGGAAGTGGGCGCGATTCTCGAAACGGCCTTGATCGCCGGCGAGCCGCAGAAACGCTTCGTGCACGAGCGCGGTGGGCTGCAGCGTGTGGTTGGCGCGCTCGGCGCGCATGGCGGCTTCCGCCAGCCTGCGCAGTTCGCGATACAGAACGTCGAACAGCGTGGCGCGCGCACCGGTATCACCCGCCGACGCCCGCTCCAGTAGCCGAGTCACTTCGCCGGCGTCGGTCACCGGAGCCCTCAGCAGCCACCCAGCTTCAGCGCCACGCGCGAGAGTTCCTCGGGTGTCGTGCAGCCGCCGGCACCGGGCGCCAGCGACTGGCGGGCGCCCTGGCTCTCGCGCCAGGAGGCGCAGGCGCGGGGTGCCTCGGCCGAGAACAGCACGTCTCCCAGCGTCTCCGCCACGCGGGCGGCGTCGCAGGTCGCGCGCACGTTGTGGGTGTCCTGGGTCCTGAAGCCGCGATGCGCGTCGAGCGCCTTGCGGTACAGATCCAGCGCCTCGGTCACACTGCCGCTCGCGCGTACGGCGTCGGCCAGGTTCTCACGGCTGATCGCCACCGTGCGCCCGGCGTTCACGTCGGAAGGGTCGGCGCCCGCCAGCCGCTCGAACACCGCCAGCGCCTGGCGCTGCTCGGCCACCGCCGCGGTGGCGGTGCCCTGCGCCAGCAGCACGTTGGCGAGCTTCTCGTGCGCGATGCCGAGGTCGCGCTGAATGTCACGGTGCGTCGGCTCGCGTTCGGCGAGACCGCGGCGGATTTCGAACGACTCCTGATACGCGGTGGCGGCATCGGTCCACTGCTTCGCGTCCTCGTTCATGGTGCCGATGCGCTCCAGCGTCAAGCCGAGCAGGCGGCGTACCTGCAGGTTGGTGGGGGCCGCCCGATCCAGCTGCCGGAACGTCTCGAGCGCCTGCGCGTACGCGAGGCTGGCGCTGCCCGCACGGCCCAGGTTCTGGAAGTTCGGATTCCCCATCAGATCGCCGAGCTTGATCGACGCCAGCCCCACCGCCACCCGATCCTCGAGCGTGGCGCCGTCGCGGCGGCCGACCTGGGCGTAGAGATCCGCCGACGTCTGCGTGTCGGTCAGCGCCTTGTCCTTGTCGCCGATCAAGGCGAGCACGTCGCCGCGGTGCTGGTGTGCCAACGCCAGCGTCTTCACGGCCTCGATGTCGTCCGGCACGTCGGCCCGTACCGCCTCGGCCAGGGCAATGGCACGCTGATAGCTGACCACCGCGCCGGTGGGGTCTCCCACGTTGGCGCGGGTCGGGTTGCCCTGCACGTCGCCGACGCGGATGAAGGCCTGCGCCAGCTCGCGCTGCAGCCCGGTGTCGCCGCCGGCCTCGCGGGCCAGGCTCTCCAGGTATTCCACCGCCTTCCTGACGATGAGCTGGCGCGCCGGCGTCGTGCCGGGCACGTCGTCGATGGCGTCGTAGACATCGAAGATGAGCGAGCCGGCCAGCGCGCGCACGTCGTTGAAGCGCCGCTCGGCGCGCCGCCGCGCGTCGGCGGCCAGCGATGCCTGCCACAGCACGCCCACGATGCCGCCGATGACGACCGCGACGAGCAGCGCGGCCACGGCTATCGCGGCGCGGTGCCGGCGCACGAACAGCCGCGTGGCGTAGCCGACGGTGCGGCCGCGCGCATGTACGGGATAGTTCGCCCGCTCCCGGGCCACGTCCTCGGCCAGCTGCTCGACGCTCGAATAGCGCGACGACGGCAGGCGGCCGAGCGCGCGGCGGACGATGGCGTCGAGATCGCCGGTGAGCCGCCTGGCCAGCTTCAGCGAGTTCAGCCCGCGGCGGGCGGCCCGTGGTTCCGCCTCGGGGCTGCTGACCGCGCGCTCGCTGGGCGGAATCAGCGTGAACTCGAGGAGCTGCTTTTCGATGTCGGCCGGCGTCGTGCCGGTGAGCGTGTACGGCCGCGCGCCGGTGAGCAGGACGTGCAGCAGCACGCCCAGCGAATACACGTCGGTAGCCGTGGTGCTCGGCCGGCCGCTCACCTGCTCCGGGCTCGCGTAGTCCGGCGTCATCATCCACGTCGCCGCGGTGGCCGCCGGATCCTCCGGCTGCGCGCCATCGCGCGAGACGAGCTTGGCGACGCCGAAGTCGAGCAGCTTGGGGACGCCGTCCTTGGTGACGAGGATGTTGTCGGGCTTGATGTCGCGGTGGACGACGAGGTTCTCGTGCGCGTACTGCACGCCGGCGCACACCTTGCGGAACAGATCGAGCCGCTCGTCGATCGACAGCCGGTGGTCGTCGCAATAGCGGTCGATCGGCTCGCCGTCCACGAGCTCCATCACGAAGAACGGCTGGCCGTCGGCGGTCGTGCCGCCGTCCATCAACCGCGCGATGTTGGGATGGTCGAGCGCGGCCAGCGTCTCGCGTTCGAGCTGGAAGCGCTGCATGATCTGCGGCGAATCGGGGCCGGGGCGCACCACCTTCAGCGCCGCGTGCCGGCGGAAGGCCGCGTCGGCGCGTTCGGCGCGATACACCACGCCCATGCCGCCGCTGCCGACGACGTCGAGGATTCGCCACGGCCCCACCGACGTGCCGATCAACCGCGCGGCCGATGTGCCTTCGGCCGGCAGGTCCGTCACGCGGCCGGCGGGCGTTTCGAGAAAGCCGGTCGAGCCCCCGTGCCAGTTGAGCAGCGAGCGCACCTCCGCGAGGAGCGCCGTGTTGCCGCTGCACGCCTTCTCCACGAACGCGGCGCGCTCGGTGTCGGGCCGGTCGAGCGCCGCCTCGAAGACGCGCTTGGCGTCGGCCCACGACGCCGGCTTGGTCATCGGTAGACCCGCTCCTTGAACGCTTTCACGAAGCGGCTCAAGACCGGCGAGATGTCGCCCTTGGCGAGCGGTACCTCGATGAGCGTGAACACGGGCGCCTGCCACGCCTCGCGCAGCGCCGCGCGGAGCTCGCCGATGGTGCCGGCGACGACGCCGCGCCCGCCCCACAGCTCCGCCAGCCGGGCAAACGGCCACGGCACCGTCTCGTTGTAGCGGGCGTGCGGATAGAACGCCTGCAGCATCTCCCAGCGGTTGTTGTTGAGGAGCACGACGATCGGATTGCAGCCGAGCGGCGTCGCGTGCGCAATTTCCGAGCCGGTCATCTGAAAGGCCCCGTCGCCCACGAGCACCAGCGGCCGGCGGCCGCTCGACACCTGCAGGCCGAGCGCGGCGGGAACGGCGAAGCCCATCGTCGCGTAGTATGCCGGAGCCACGCAGTCGTTCGACTGGATTTCCACCGCTGCAAAGAGACAGTCGCCCGTATCCGACACGAGCGGCACGTCCGGATGTGCTTCCACGAATTCGTTGGCCGCCTCGATGAGACGCGCCGCCGTCATCGGCGCGCTGTCGGCCGAGCGCGGCTCCGTGCCCCCCGACATCGGGACCGGCACCGCCGGCGCGTGCGGTGGCCACGACCCGAGCGCGGGCGACTCGAGCAGCCCGGCGACGATGCGCTCGAGCGGAGTGTCTTGATAGCGGTGATAGCCGACGAACACCTCGCGGGCGACACAGATGATCAGGTTGCGCTCGTCGAGGCGCTGCGCCGACACGCCGAGGCTGGTGTCGCTGATCAGCTCGCCGAGGAGCAGCACGCAATCGGAGTTCTCGACGATGTCGCGCAGCGGCTGGGGCGACACCACGCCGAGGTAGGTGCCGGCGAACTGGAGGTGCCGGCTCGGAAAGACGCCGCGGCCCAGGAACGAGGACGCCACCGGCACGCCCATCCGCTCCGCGAGGCGCACCACCTGATCGCGCAGCTGAAAGCGGTGCACTTCGACGCCGACGATGAGCACGGGCCGCTCGGCCGCCGACAGCCGCTCGGTGATCTCGGCCACCGCTTCGGTCACGGCGCCCTCGTCGGTGTTCAGTTCGAGCGCCGCGTCCGGGGCGGGGCCGTCGATCGGGGCGTCCACCATGTCGCGCGGGATCTCGAGGTACACGGGGCGCTTCAGCTTCACCGCCACGTCGAGGGCCCGGGCGATGTGCGCCGCCGCGGTGCGCGGATCGTCGAGGATGGCGCTGTACTCGGTAACCTCCGCGTAGACGCGCAGCTGCGACTCGAACGACTTCACCTCGTGGTGGACGGGCAGGCCGGCCCGCTTCTCGATGCGGCCGGGGCCGCCGGAGAGCACCACGAGCGGCGACTCCTCGGCGTAGGCGCAGGCGACCGAATTCACCATGTTGAGGCCGCCGGCCCCGTAGGTGACGCAGCACACGCCGAGGCCGCCCGTGATCCGCGCCGAGCCGTCGGCGGCGAAGCCGACCGCCGGCTCGTGGCTCAGGCGCACCAGGCCGAAGCGGCCGTCGCGCTCGAGCGCCTCGTAGAGGTTGAGGACGAAGTCGCCGGGAATGCCGAAGATGTGGCGGACGCCGCGTGCCCAGAGCTGATCGAAGAGGAACGAGCCGAGCGTGATGCCTGTCACATCACGAGCGCGTCACAAGCGCGCCCACGATGGCGACGAGCGTGGTCACCTGGATACCGACGAGCCACGCGAACTGCCGCGCAAGCTTGTCCTCGAGCCCTTCGATGCGGCGACCGAGCTTGTCTTCGAGCCCATCGATGCGCCGATCGAGCTTGTCTTCGAGCCCGTCGATGCGCCGATCGATGGTGTCGAGTCGCGCGTCGAATCGCCGGTCGAGCTGTCGGATCGAATCGCGGATGTCGATCAGCGTATGAGTGTGCTCGCTCACTTGCCCTTCCAGGTACGCTACCCGTTCCTCGAGCGTCGCCATCGCAACCTCCTTGAGCATAGCGCCGCCGGACGGCGTGCTCAACCGCGGTGGCTGCACATGGCGCTCCGGCCCGACCAGCACGGCAACCAAAGGGCCGACCTCGGAGCGGCGCAGATTCTGCGCCGCGGGACGCGCGGGGTTGCGGCAGCAACTGGTAAACGGCTCGCCGATATAATCCAGCCATGGCGCAGTGGCTGGTCAAAGAGGAGCCCGACCACTACGGCTACGCCCAACTGGAGCGTGACGGCAAGACCGTGTGGGCGGGGGTGAAGAATCCGCTCGCCCAGAAGCACCTGCGGTCCATGCGCCGCGGCGATCGGGTCTTCTACTACCACACGGGCAAGGAGAAGGCCGTCGTGGCCATCGCCAGCGCGGCCACCGACGCCTACCCCGATCCCGCCGACGCGACCGGCAAGGCGTACGTGGTGGACATCGTCCCCGTGGCGGCGCTCGCGCGCCCCGTGACGCTCGCCCAGATCAAGGCAGTGCCGGCGTTCGCGTCCTTCCCCCTCACCCGCATGCCCAGGCTCTCGGTCATGCCGGTGACCGATGCCGAGTGGCACCGCATCGAGAAGATGAGCCGTTGAGGCTCGCCGTCCTCGCGATCCTCGCCATCCTGGCGGGGCTGCCGGCTGCCGCGGTGGCGCAGACATCGGAACTTCCCACCGTGCTCGTGTCGCGGCAGGCGGCCGAGGCATTGGGCCTCTCGATCGGTGCGGTCGTGCAGGTGGCGCCGCCCGATGGATCGCGGGCGCGGGACTTCCGCGTGGCCGGCATCTACGAGCCCACACCGGATCCGTCGCGGCTCGGCAACGCGATCCACGCGGTGCGGCTGCACCTCCCGGATCTCCTGGCGCTGACGACCCCGCCGGACGCACCGAAGGGCGCCGAGTCGGTGGACGCCATCAACGTCCGGTTGACGCCGGGCACCGACGCGCTGGCGTTCTCGCGCGACGTGAACGCCCGGCTCCCGGGCCTGTCGGCGCGGCCAACCACTGATGCCGGCGCGGCGGCGGGCCCGTTCCGCGTGCTCGAACGCTTTCACCTCGCCATCGCCATCGTCACCATCCTCGCGTCCACCGTGTTCCTGATCGCGCTCACCGTGATGCTCGTGGACGAACGCCGCGAGACTGTCGGCGTGCTGCGCCTGATCGGGCTGCCCACGAGCCGTGTGCTGGCGCAGGTGCTGCTCGAAGGGGTGCTGGTGGCGAGTGTCGGGTCGGCGTTCGGACTCGCCCTGGCGGTCGTGTCCGAGGGGGTGATCAACCGTTTCTTCCAGTGGCGCTACGACACCGCGCTGCTCTTCGTGCAGGTGACGCCGTCGGTCGCGGTGACCTGCGTGCTGATCGCCATCCCGCTCGGCGTCTCGGCCACGGTCGTGGCGTCGTGGCTCCTTCTGCGGCGCAACGCGCTGCGGCTGGCGCGGCGATGATCGCGCTCCGGTTCGCGTGGCGAAGCCTGGTGCGCCAGCCGGCGCGCGCGCTGCTCGGCGTACTCGGAGTGGCGGCCGTCGGGGCGCTGCTGTTCGACATGCTGATGCTGTCGGACGGCCTGGTCGTGTCGATGCGCGACATGCTGGAGCGGACCGGATTCGACATCCGGATCACGGCCTCCGGCGATCTGCGCCGCGCGGGCGACCGCATGCACGACACCGACGCCACGCTGGCGGCGCTTCGCCGGCTGCCACAGCTGGGCACGGTGCTCGCCATCCGTTTCGTCGAGGCCGAGACCGATGGGCCCGCCGGCCCGATGGCCATGACGCTCGAGGGCGTGCAGGGCGACGCGCGCCCATGGACCGTGCTGGCCGGCCGCGATCCTGCCGGCGATGGAGAAGTCGTGGTGAGCCGCGCCCTCGCCGATGCACTGCGGCTGGAACCGGGCGGTGCGCTCACCGTGCGCGCCCGCTGCGCGGCGTCCAACCAGGTGCTGCCGCCGGCGCGCCTGCGCGTCGTGGGCATCGCCGAATTCCCCTTCGAGCTCGTGGGCGATCCCACGGCCGGCGCCGCCATGCCGACGCTCGACGCGGCCTGCGCCAGCCGCACGGACGAGGCCGACATCATCCTGGCCAGCGCGCTCGGTGAAGTGGACGCCACGGCGGCCGCGGTGCGCGCCGCCCAGCCGCGGCTCAACGTGGCCACCAACGAGCAGGTGCTCGGCCGGCTGCAGCGCAACGGCTTCACCTACTTCCGCCAGATCTCGGCAGTGCTCTCCGCCGTCACGGTGGGCTTCGCGCTGCTCCTGATCACGGTGCTGCTGACGGTGTCGGTCAATCAACGGCTGGGCGAGATTGCGGCGCTGCGCGCGCTGGGGTTCTCGCGCCGGCGCGTGGTGGCCGACGTGCTGTGCGAGTCGATCCTCATCGTGGGACTCGGCGGCCTGGTCTCGCTGCCGCTCGGCGCGGCGCTCGCCCGCGGGCTCGACGGCATCCTCAAGACGATGCCCGGCATTCCGGGCCAGATGAATTTCTTCGTGCTGGAACCGGCCACGCTCGGCCTGCATGCCGGGCTGCTGGCGCTGACGGCGCTGGCGGCCGCCCTGTACCCGATGCAGGTCGTGGCGCGCCTGCCGATTGCCGCGACGCTCCGCGCCGAGGTGCTCTCGTGAGAGTGCGGGCATGAGCGGCGCTGGCTTGATCATCTCGGCGTCGCACGTGAGCCGCCTGTTCACGATGCCGGCCGGCCCGGTCACGGCCGTCCAGGACGTGTCGCTCGACATCACCCCGGGCGACCACATCGCCGTGCGCGGGCCGTCGGGCTGCGGCAAGTCCACGCTGCTCCACATGCTCGGCTGCGTGGACACGCCGAGCGGCGGCACGCTGCTGTTCGAAGGTGAGGACGTGGCCACGCTGTCGGATCGGCAGCGCAGCCTGCTGCGGCTCCGCTCGATCGGGTTCGTCTTCCAGCGCTTTTTCCTGTTGCCGATGCTGAGCGCGGCCGAGAACGTGGAGCTGCCGCTGTCGGAGGCCGGCGTGGCCACCGCCGAGCGGCGGCAGCGCACCCGCGACCTGCTCGACTACGTGGGGCTGGCGCACCGGGCCGACCACCGCCCGTCGCAGCTCTCCGGCGGCGAGATGCAGCGCGTGGCGATTGCCCGCGCGCTCGCCAACCGCCCCCGCCTGCTGCTGGCGGACGAGCCCACGGGCGAACTGGACCAGGCCACCGGCGAGCACATCGCCGCGCTGCTCGACCGCGTGAACGCCGACGGCACCGCGATGGTGATCGTCACGCACGATCACGCGCTCGCCAGCCGCGCGCGGCGGGTGTTGACGATGCGCGACGGCCGCATCGACAGCGAGGCCACCCGGTGATCAGCCGGCTCGCGCTGCGCTCGCTCACCGCGCACCCGGTGCGCAGCGCCGTGTTGTCGGTGGGGTTTGGCGCCGGCGTCGCCGTGATGGCGATCCTGCTCGGCGTGGCGGAGATCGTGCTGCAGCAGGCGCAGTCGCCGGATCTCGTCGGCGGCGGCGACGTGGTGATCCGCGTGGGACGCCAGATTCCCGCCTCGTTGCTGCTGTCGGGCACGCTGCAGGCCGAGGCGCTGCGCTCCCGTATCGTCACCACGGCACCCACGCAGACCGCGGACCTGTACCTGACGAGCGGCGGCAAGCGGATCCGCGTGGCGGGCCGCGGCGGCGTCCCCAGCCTCGAGCGGGCGCTCGGCGACCACGAGACGAGCGCCATCGGCGCCTGGCAGGACACCGAGGCGGACCGCGCGTGGACGCACAGCTCGCCCGCGGCGGCGCTGCGCGAGATCGACAAATTCCATCCGGTTCCAGACGCGCCGGCGTGGGCCGACTCGTGGGCGGAGTGGCTGTATTTCAACGGGCGCGGCGCCGACGCCCGGTTCTACCTGACGTTTCTCGTCGGGCCGCGCGCGCCCGACGGCCGCCGCGCCGCCGGCGTGCGCCTGCAGCTGCAGCGCGGCGACCGCACCGAGAACTACAACGCCAGCGCGCTGCTGACCGACGCCGAAGTGGCGGGCGCGCCGGACCTGGCGATCGGCGCCAGCACCGTGCGGCTCGACGGACAGCGCTATCGCCTGCACCTCGATCTGGTGGGTCCGGACGGCACGCGCGCGGTGGGCGACGTGTCGCTCGAAGGCTCGCCCGGCCGCCTGGTGCCGCCGATCGAGATGCTCGGCGCGAAGGGCTGGCGCACCGGCTACGTGGTGCCCGTGATGTCGGGCGCGCTGGCAGGGTCGCTGACGCTGACGCCGCGGGGGGCCGCCACGCCAGAGACGCTGTCGCTCGACGGCACCGGCTACCACGACCACAACTGGGGATTCTGGAAGGGCGTGTCGTGGCAGTGGGGGCAGGCGCAGCACGAGGGCGTGTCCGTGGTGTACGGACGCGTGTTCCCGCCCGAAGACGCCGCCGACCGCGAGCGCCTGCCGGGTTTCGTGGGCGTGCTGGGCCCCGATGGCCCGCTCGGCTTTGCCACCAACGTCCAGATCGCGGAGACCAACGCACCCGACGGCCGCCCGACGGCCATCACCGTGCGCGCGCTCGGCTCGGCGCTCGACATCACCCTGCGGTTCGACGTGACGTCGGCCGTGACCACGCGCATGGCCCAGGGCCCGCTCGCCAACGACGTCAACTTCCTGCAGCTGCAGGGCCGCTACACGGTGAGCGGCCGCGCGGCCGGGCGCACGCTGGAGTTCACGGCTCCCGGCGCGGCGGAAACGTTCCGCGGCGCGCCGTGAGGCGGGTCTAAAGACCCGCGGCTACAACCCGAGTGCGTGGCGGGCGGCGATCTGCGCGCGGCGGCGGCGGCGCGACAGCTCGTTCAGCGTGTCCTCGAGCGGCAAGCCCACCTGCGCCGCGTTCCAGCCCCTGGCCAGCTGCTCGGCCGCCCGCCGGCGGCGATCGATCTCGATGCGGAAGCAGTCGAAGCAGAGGGTCCGCGGACGCTCCGTGCCGTCGGCCTCGGTGCCTTCGGCCCGGAACCCGTAGCGCGCTTCCTTCGCGCGGCACCCCGCGCACATCGGCGCGTGCCGGCCGGGAGCCTCGACGAACGCCCGCACGGCGGGACGCCGCGCCGGCCACCGGAGGCCCTGCAACGCGAGCTGCTGTTCCGAATCCGTCTGCTGAAGCGCCTCAACCTGGGCCATGACCGTCTCCTCCGTCGATTTGCCGGCCACGCTGGTCTCTTTGCCCCGCAACCGCGGGGCGGGTCTGGCCGGCTGCCGTTGTTTGGATGCCCGGGGCGGTGCCCCGTAACGACAGTCTACGAAGGGGGTGTGACAGACTAGGTCACTCGTGGCGACGAAGAATTCCGAGGTAGACGGGCTGTTTCAGCTGCCGCTGCCCGAGTTCACGGCGGCCCGGAACGCGCTCGCGTCGCGGCTGCAGAAAGCCGGGGACAAGGACGCCGCAGCCCGGGTGAAGACGCTCACCAAGCCGCCCGTGTCGGCGTGGGTGGTCAATCTGCTCTACTGGCGGAATCGGGAGGCGTTCGACCGGCTGCTGACAGGCGGCGCGCGTCTCCGGCAGGCGCAGGCCTCGCAGCTGGCCGGCCACGCCACCAACCTGCGCGAGCTGCTCAACACCCAGCGCGAGACGCTCGGCGAGCTGTCGCGCCAGGCGTCCGCCCTCCTGTCGGAATCGGGTCACCAGCCGAGCCCGGACGTGATGCGCCGCGTGACGATGACCCTCGAGGGGCTCGCGGCGCAGGGGCTGCTCGAAGGCGCGCCCGTGGCGGGCCGCCTGACGGCGGACGTCGACCCTCCCGGGTTCGAGACGATTTCGGCCCTGGCGCCGCGAGGCCCCGGCGACAACCCGGCACGTCCGGCCGGCGACGCCCGCGTGCTCGCGTTTCACGCCAACAAGCGTCCGACGGCCAACGGCAAGGGCAGGCAGAAGGCCGTGAGCCCCGCCGATGCCAAGGCCCGCGATGCGGAGCGCCGCAAGGCGGCACAGGCGGCGCTCAAGGCCGCGGAGCGGACGCTGGCGGAGGCCAGACGCGACGCCGCGACGGCGGAGGCCGCGCTGAAGAAGGCGGCGGCCACGCTCAAAGGCGTCGAGAAGGACAAGAAGGATCTCGAGACGCGGCTCGAAAAGGCCACCGGGTCCGCCGAGGCGGCGCGACAGGCCGCGCGCAAGACCGCATCGGAGGCGGCCGACGCCGCGCAGGTGGTGGAAGACGCCGAGCGCGCTGTCGAGAAAGCGCGTGAGCAATTGGAAGAAGCCTGAAGCCCGAAGCCTTCTTCAGTCTTCGCCGCCGGTCCCCATCTCGCCGTTCCACCGCGCCATGCCGGGCGCGTCGATGCCGAACTGATCGAGCAGCCGCGCCACGGTGTGGTTCACCACGTCGTCGAGCGTCTGCGGCTTCGTGTAGAACGCCGGCACCGGCGGCAGCACCACCGCCCCCATCCGCGACAGCCGCAGCATGTTTTCGAGGTGGATGTCGCTCAGCGGCGCTTCGCGAACGGCCAGTACCAGCTTGCGGCGCTCCTTCAGGACGACATCGGCCGCGCGGTGAATCAGGTTGTCGCCGACGCCGTGCGCAATCGCCGCCAGCGTCTTGGCGCTGCACGGCGCCACGATCATGCCGTCGGTCTTGAACGAGCCGCTCGAAATCGCCGCGCCCATGTCGCCCGGCGCGTAGGCCTTCGTGGCCAGCGCCTCAACATGCTCCTTCGAGTAGCTGGTCTCGTGCAGCAGCGTGCGCACGCCCCAGCGGCTGATCACGGCGTGGGTTTCAACACCGGCGTCGCGCAGATATTCGAGGAGGCGGATGCCGTAGATCGAACCGGTGGCTCCGCTGAGGGCAACGATCAGGCGCATGGATAGGCGGCTCGCCCGCCCGCAGGGCGGGCAATTGAGCGCTGGTAACAGGCTATCATCGACCACGTGCTGAAACGTCAGCGAAGCGGGTCGGTCCTCTGCACCTCGTGCGGGGTGCTCGTAGCCGTCAACGACGCCACCTGTTACAACTGCGGCCGCCGCAATCCAGGCCTCTGGGGCTGGGCGCCGGCGCTGCGCGCGCTCGGACACGACGTCGGCTTCATGCCCTTCATCGTCGGTGCCTGCGGCGTCATCTACGTGCTGTCGCTGGCGATTTCCGGCGGGTCGTTCGGCGGCATGCTGTCACCCTCGGGTCCAGTGCTCAACTATCTCGGCAACAGCGGCGCCGTACCGGTGTTCATCCAGGGGCGCTGGCTGACGCTGCTGAGCGCCGGCTGGCTGCACGGCAACATCCTGCACATCGTCTTCAACATGATGTGGGTGCGGCAGCTGGTGCCCGCCACCGCGGACCTCTACGGCCCCGGCCGCACCGTCATCATCTACACGGTCAGTTCGGTGTCGGGATTCCTTCTCAGCTCCACCATCGGCTTTTTCCTGCCAGGGTTGCCCTTCTTCGGCGCGTCGTACACGGTGGGCGCGTCGGCGGCCATCTTCGGCCTGCTGGGCGCCGTGGTCTATTACGGCCGCCGCAGCGGCAGCCGCGCGGCCAGCAGCCAGGCGTGGTCGTATGCGCTGACGGCCGGCGCGATGGGCTTCATCATGTCCGGCGTGGACAACTCGGCGCACATCGGCGGCTTCGCGGGCGGCTACTTCGCGGGACGCCTGCTCGATCCGCTCAAACCGGAGCGCATCGATCACATCTTCACCGCGATGGTGTGCCTGCTGGCGTCGATGGTGTCGATCATGCCGCAGATCGTCGCGGCGATCATCGCGGTCCTCTCGTGACCGGGCAGGCCGAGCCGGTCGATCTGGCCCGGGGCATCACCGGCATCCTGGGCGCGCTCGTGCTCTTCTCGGCCGTCTCGCAGCTCCTCGAATACACGCTGGTGAGCGCGGCGGGCGGCGACGCCGTGAAGGACATGGCGTCGTATCTCGCGGCGCTCAACCGCCCGTCGATTCTTGCCGTCAAGGCGATCGCCAACGTGATGGTGGCGCTGCTGGCGGGCTACCTGGCGGCGAAGATCGCCCGCGCGCGCGAGCTGATGTTCGCAGGCATTGCCGCGGCAGCCGAGACGTGCTCGTTGGTGTACGGGTTCACGATGGGCGAGTACGTGGTGCTGCCCTTCTGGATCCGCGCACTGCTGGTGCTGACGACGGGGCCGGCGATGATGGCGGGCGCCTGGATCCGGATGCAGGCGCGGCTGGCCACGGCGGCGACGGCGACGGGAGAGAGCGCGTGAAGCTGGCTTACCAGGGAGAGCCGGGAGCGTACAGCGAAGCGGCCGCGCGCGCCTACGGCGGGAGCGACGTCGAAACCCTGCCCTGCATGGCGTTCGACGACGTCTTTGCCGCGGTGGCCGAGGGGCGCGCCACGCACGGCGTGCTCCCGCTCGAGAACTCGATCGGCGGCACCATTCACCGCAACTACGATCTGCTGGTCGAACACGACCTCGCCATCACCGGCGAGATCGAGCTCGACGTCGTGCATTGCCTCCAGGCGCTGCCGGGCACGCGGCTCGCGGACGTGAAGATCGTCTACTCGCATCCGCAGGCGCTGGCGCAGTGCGAACGGTACCTGAAGGGGCTGGGCGTCACGGTCGAAGCCGTCTACGACACCGCGGGGGGCGCCAAGCTGGTGGCCGAGCAGAAGCTGTCGGGCGCGGCGGCCCTGGCGTCGCGACGGGCGGCCGAGGTGTTCGGACTCGAAGTACTGCAGGAAGCCGTGCAGGACTACGAGTTCAACATTACGCGCTTTGCCATCATCGGCGGCACGCCGGCGCCAGGCGCAAACAAGACCACGCTGGTGTTCGCGCTCCCCAGCACACCGGGCGCGCTCTTCAAGGCGCTGCAGGTGTTCGCGGTGCGCGAGATCAACCTGTCGAAGCTCGAAAGCCGGCCGATGCGCGGGCGTCCGTGGGAGTACCTGTTCTACATCGAGATCGACGCACGCGCCGACGAGACGGCGTGCGCGGAGGCGATCGCGCAGCTCGGCGACTTCGCGCAGATGTTGCGCGTGCTCGGCACCTACAAGGGGGCCGAGCGACGGTGGGTTAAGTAGAGCACTCAAAGGAGGCAGCGATGCGCTCTGGACTAGCACTGACTGGATTGACGCTGGCCGTCATCGGGGGCGCGACGGCCGTCCTGGGTCAGAGCCGCAACGAGCCCGCCGACACCGGCTCGCTGAGCGCGTTGACCGCCGAAGTCAGAGAGCTGCGGCTCGCCGTGCAGCAGCTCGCGCAGACACAGTCCCAGACGCAGGCTCTCGGTGTGTACCTGTCGGTGCAGCAGAGCCGCGTGCTGCAGGTCTCCTCGCAGCTCGACGCCGCGCGCAAGGAGCTCGACACGTCAGCCTTCCAGGCCAACGACCTGGCCGCGAAGCTGGCCGACCTCGAGGAAGAGCTGCCCCGCGTCTCCGACTCGACGCACCGCAACGCCATCCAGGACGGGATCCGCGGGATCAGGCGCGAGCACGCCGCCGCGAGTGCGCAAGCGCAGCAGGCCCGGGCCCGCGAGACGGAGCTGTCGCAGTCGCTGCAGGCCGAAGAGTCGCGCTGGTCCACGCTGATCACACGTCTCGAGGCGCTGACGCAGAGGTAGCACCGTGTCCGCCGCCGTCATGCCGGACGACGTCCGCACCATGGAAGCGGACAACTTCACCTTCTGGGAGGAGTTCGGGCGGCTGCCGGGCGGCGCGGTGGGCCGGGACGGCGGCGCGACCTGGTTTCGCTCCGGACTCATTCACCCCAGCTACAACGGCGTGCTCGGCGCCGGATGCGACGTGGACGCCATGCTCGCGCGCGTGCGATCGTGGCAGCTGCCCGTGCGATGGCTGATCGGCACGGGGAGCGCCGGCAACATCGAAGAGACTTTCCGCGCGCGCGGGCTCGTCCTCGCCGACGAGTTCCCCGCGATGATCGCGCCGGTCGCCGACCTCCCCGAACCCGAGCTGGACGGTGTCACCGTCGAGACCGTCGAAAGCGACTCGCAGCAACGCGAGTGGGACGACGTGTTTCGCGACGCGTTCGGCCTCAGCGACGACGTGGCGGCGCTGGTGGCGGCCGCCCACGCGTGGCCAAGCCGGCACGAGCGGGACCGCGTGTACCTGCTCCTCAGGCGCGGCGGCATCGCCGTGGCCACCGCGATCCTGCACTCCCCCTGCGGTGTGGCCGGCGTCTACGGGATCACCGTGCGCCACGCGTATCGTCGGCAAGGCCTGGGGGCGCTCGCCACGCTGATGACGGTTCGCGCCGGCGCCGAGCGCGGCGCCAAGATGGCGATGTTACAGGCGACCCAAGAGGGCTTTCCTGTCTACGAGCGGCTCGGGTTTCGCACCATCTGCGCGTTTCGCTCCTGGCAGATCGTGTGAATATGCGACTAGGTCGAGTCGGGTGGGGCGTCGTGGCCGCGGGTGTCGCGGGGACCACCTTGGCGGCCGTCAGTGCACTGGAACAGCGCTTCCTCGGATCCGAGTCGATGCGTATGCAGCTGGCATTGGCTGGTGCTGCCGCCGCGGCGGTCTTGTGGACTGCCGATCGTTTTGGATTGCTCTCTGCGCCCTACACGTCCGCGGCACTCGATCTGCGCGGCGATGACAGTCAGCGATCCAATGAGCCGCCTGGATTTACTCCCGCGCCACGATCCCGGGTCGACGAGCACTCCGAGGTCATCGCCGAATTCATGCGCCGCGTCCTCGACCTGGACGCGAGGCAGTACTTCCTGTCGGACGACTCCACCGTTTTGGATTTCGTGCAGGGCGACGAGCCGTCGCGGTTCACCGAACGCACGCGACAGGTGTACGGTGTGGACGTCGCAGACATCGATCCGCCCAATCTATGGGAGATTGCGCGACGCATCGAGGAGCGCCGGAAGCCCGAAGCGGGACGCCCGAAGCCTTTTTAGAAGCCGCGCTTGAGCTGTTCCTGAAGCTTCTCGCGGTAGCCGCGGCTCAGCGTCAGACGCGTGCCGTTCTGCAGGATCACCACGTGCTCGCCGTTGAACCACGGCTGCAGCTCTTTCACGCGCTCGGTGTTGACGATGCGCGAGCGGTGGATGCGCACGAAGCGGCGGCCGTCGAGGCGCGCCTCCATGCGGTTCATCGTCTCGCGGAAGAGATGCGACTCCTCGCCGAGGTGCAGGCGCACGTAGTTGCCCGCCGCTTCGATCCAGTCGATCTGATCCGTCCGCAGGAAGAACACGCGGCCGCCGGACTTCACGACCAGCCGATCGAGTCGCGTCGGCCCCGGCTCGGTTTTGATGTCGTTGACGAGCGCCAGCAGCCGGCGCCCCAGGTCGCCGGCGCGGCGCCGTTCCAGGATGGCGCGGGCGTGCTGCAGCGTCTGCTGAAAACGGTCGCGCCCGAACGGCTTGAGCAGGTAGTCGAGCGCGTGCACCTCGAACGCGCGCAGCGCGTATTCGTCGTAGGCGGTCACGAAGATCACGGTCGGCATCCGATCGGCGCCCACCGCCTCGATCACCTCGAACCCGTTGTGGCCGGGCATCTGCACGTCGAGGAACACGAGGTCCGGCGCCTGGTTGTGGATGGCGGTCACGGCCTGCGTGCCGTCGCCGCACTCGCCCACCACCTCCACGTCCTCTTCGTGCTGCAGCAGCGCCAGCACGCGGTCGCGCGCCATCGGCTCGTCATCTACCACCAGAGCCCGTATCTTGCTCATGCCACGCTCCGCGATTCTTCCATCAGTTCGGCGTCCACGGCGAACGGAATCACGATCGTGACAGCCAGGCCCCCGCCTGCCGGTGTCTGGAACTCGAACGTGTGATTACCGGGATACAGGTGCTCGAGGCGCGAGCGCGTGTTGGTCAGCCCGACGCCGGTGTTGAACGCATCCAGCCGGTCCGCCGGCACGCCGTAGCCGTCGTCCTGGACGACCAGCTGCAGCCATTCGCCGTTGTGGTGGGCGCGTACCTCCACGCGCCCGCCCCCGACTTTGGGACCGATGCCGTGCCGCAGCGCGTTCTCCACGATCGGCTGCAGCACGAAATTGGGCACCGAGGCGCTCAGCGTGTCGGGCTCGATGACGAACGTGACGTGCAGCCGCTCGCCGTAGCGCGTCCGCTCGATGTCGAGATACTTGTGGATGAAGTCGAGCTCGTCCTTGAGCGGCACCATCTGCGTGCCGACGCGTTCGAGCGTCAGGCGCAGCAGGTCGCTGAGCCGCCCCAGCATCGAGTCGGCGGCGTCGATGTCGCGATGCATCAGCGCGGAGATCGTGTGCAGCGTGTTGAAGAGGAAGTGCGGGTGCAGCTGCCGCTGCAGCGCCTGCAGCTGCGCCTCGGCCAGGCGGGTCTGCAGTTGCGCCGTGGTGAGCGCGCGCTCCTGCGACTCGCGGTAGAAGTCGTAGGCATGACTCGCCGCGATGATGGCCCAGTAGGTCATCATCTCCCAGTCGAAATAGAGGAAGAATCGCTCGCGTACGCCCAGCCACCAGTCCACCTCGCGCTCGGCGAGGAACAGCATGGTGGCGACGCGGCCGGCGCCGAGCAGCATCGCGTGCGCGAAGGTGATGACGATCACCGCCGGCACGTGGACGGCGAGGGCACGCACCCACTTGCCCCGCTCGAAGCGGTAGGTACGGGCCAGCCACAGTACGAGCGGCGCCAGCAGCGCCCACGCGTACCAGTACGACATGTTGAGACCGAGCAGGATGGCGAGCGGCTGCGGTCTCTCGCTGAAGAGCGCGACGTAGTTGTAGGCCTGGATTGCCGAGAAGACCCCGAGCACCGTGGCGCCGAGAAAGATGACGAGCAGGGCGCGGCGGCGCACGAACCGGTGCATAGGGCCAATATCGGCGGGGATTACGAGGAGGTCAAGGGCGATCCCGTGGAGCCGGCCGTTGGTCCCACCATTCGTCCCAGGAATCTGGCGGGCTACCATTGCCCGGTGCCCGTCCTGTCCCTCGACGACATCGACGACGAGCGGGTCACCATCTACCGCTCCATCCGGGACAAGTTCGCCCGGAACACCGGTCTGTTCGTGGCGGAGGGACGGCTGGTGGTCCGGCGCCTCCTCGAGTCCCGGTTCGCCACCCAGTCGGTGATGGTCACGCCGCGGGGCTTCTACGCGGTGGAGGACCTGGTTGCCGCCCGGCCCGACCTCCCGGTGTATGTCGTGCCCCAGATCCTGATGAACGCGGTGGTCGGCTTCAACATCCATCGCGGGTGCCTGGCCATCGGCGAGCGGCCGGCCCCCGTCTCCTGGGAGGAAGTGGCACGCGGCGCGCAGCGGCTGGTCGCGCTCGAGCGGGTCGGCGACGCCGACAACGTCGGGGCGACCTTTCGCGCCGCCGCGGCCTTTGCCGCCGACGGCCTGCTCCTCGACGAGCACTGCGCCGATCCGCTCTACCGGAAGGCGGTGCGCACATCCATGGGCGCGGCGCTCGAGGTCCCCTTCGCGACCGACGTGCCCTGGCCCGCCACTGTCGAGAGCCTGAAGGAGGAAGGCTGGACGATCCTGGGCCTCACGCCCTCGCCAGCCGCGCCGCCGCTGTCGGAGGTCGTCGCCGTCGCCGGCGCACACCGCGTCGTGCTGATCCTTGGACACGAAGGCGAGGGGCTGACGGCCGGCGCGCTGGGGGCGTGCACGCACCTGGCGCGCATTCGGACGACGGAGGCTGTGGACTCGCTGAACGTGGGAATGGCCGCGGGTATCGCGCTGTACGAACTGAGCCGCGCCGCGGGGACGTCGGAATGACGGAGATCTGGTGGGACGTCGTTGGCGTCGGCGAGAACTCGGTGGACCACGTGCTGCGCCTGCCAGCCCTGCCCGCACCCGGCGCGGCCACCAAGATGCAGATCCGTTCGTCGTCGCACGAGGCTGGCGGCCAGGTGGTCACCACCCTGTGCACGTGCGTGGCGATGGGGCTGCGTGCCAGCTACATCGGCGCCTTCGGCTCCGACGACGACGGGCAGCGGCTGCGCCGGACACTCGCGGCGCGCGGGCTCGATCTCGCCGAGAGCGTCGTGCGGCCGGTGGCCAACCGGTCGGCGGTGGTTCTGGTGGACGATCGCAACGGCGATCGCGTGGTGATGGGCCAGCGCGACGCGGCCCTCGCGCTCGCACCCGAGACGCTGCCGCGCTCGACGCTGACGCATGCGCGCGCCGTGCACGTGGACGGCGTGGACGAAGCGGCGTCGATCGCGGCGGCGCGCATCGCGCGCGAGGCCGGCGCGCAGGTCACGTGCGATCTCGAGGGGGTCGGCGCGCACACCGGCGAGCTGCTGCGCCAGCTGACGGTCCCCATCCTGGCGCAGGGTCTGCCGGAGGCCGTCACCGGCGCCTCCGATCCGGAACGGGCGCTGCGCCGGCTCGACGCCCCGCATGCGCGGCTGCGATGCGTGACGATGGGGGCGCAGGGGGCGCTGCTGCTGGACGGCGATCGCGTGTATCGCGCGGCGCCGCCCGCGGTAGACGTCGTGGACACGACCGGCGCGGGCGACGTTTTTCGCGGCGCCTTCATCGTGGCGCTGCTCCGCGGCGAGGCGCCCGACGCGATCCTGCGCTTTGCCAACGCCGCCGCGGCGCTGAGCTGCACGAAGGCCGGCGCCCTCGGCGGCGTGCCGACGCTCGAGACCGTGGAACAGTTGCTGGTCGGCCGGGTCTAAAGACGCGGCCCTTCGAAAGGCCTACCCGCCCTACCCGCCCTACCCGCCCTTCTTGAGCAGCAAGAATCCGAGCGGCGGGAGGGCGACGCGGATGGAGTGCGGATAGCCGTGGGCCGGCGGACCGTCGGCCGGCACGCCGCCGCTGTTGCCCACGTTGCTGCCGCCGTAGATACCGGCGTCGCTGTTGAGCACCTCCCGATACCAGCCCGGCTCGGGCACGCCCACCACGTAACCGGCCCTCGGCACCGGGGTGAAGTTGGCGACGGCAACGGTGAACTCCCCCTCGTCGCGCGCCCTGCGCACCAGCGACACCACGCTGTGATCGGCGTCGTGGCAGTCGATCCAGGCGAAGCCACGGCCGTCGAAGTCCACTTCGTGAAGCGACCGCTCCCGGCGGTAGCTCGCGTTCAGATCGCGTACCCAGCGCTGCAGCCCCTGGTTCATCGGCTGCTCGAGCTCGGCCCAGTCAAGGCTCGTGTCGTGGTTCCACTCGTTGCGCTGCCCGAACTCGGCGCCCATGAACATCAGCTTCTTCCCGGGATGGGCGAAGAGATACCCGTAGAGCGCGCGCAGCGACGCGTGCTTCTGCCACGGATCACCGGGCATCTTCTCGAGCATCGAGCGCTTGCCGTAGACGACTTCGTCGTGTGAAAACGGGAGCACGAAGTTCTCGGTGAAGGCGTAGAGCATCGAGAACGTGATCTGTCCGTGATGCCACCGCCGGTTCACGGGATCCTCGCGCATGTACGCGAGCATGTCGTGCATCCAGCCCATGTTCCACTTGTAGGTGAAGCCGAGGCCGCCATCGAAGGTCGGCCGGCTCACCGCCGGCCAGGACGTGGACTCCTCGGCCACGGTGATGGTGCCCGGCAGCCGCCCGTGCGTCACGATATTGAGCTGCTTCAGGAACTCCACCGCCTCGAGGTTCTCGCGGCCGCCGCGCTCGTTCGGCAGCCATTCCCCTTCGCGTCGCGAGTAGTCGAGATACAGCATCGACGCCACGGCATCCACGCGCAGGCCGTCGGCGTGAAACTCCTCGAGCCAGTAGAGCGCGTTGCTCAGCAGGAACGTGCGCACCTCGTCGCGCCCGTAGTTGAAGACGAGCGTCCCCCACTCCCGGTGCTCGCCCCGGCGCGGATCCTCGTGCTCGTAGAGCGCGGTGCCGTCGAAGCTCACCAGGCCGTGGCCGTCCTTGGGAAAATGGCCGGGCACCCAGTCGAGGATCACGCCGAGCCCGTGCTGGTGGCACTGATCCACGAAGTAGCGGAAGTCGTCGGGCGTGCCGAACCGGCTCGAAGGGGCGAAGAAGCCCACCACCTGATAGCCCCACGAGCCGAAGAACGGGTGCTCCATCACGGGCAGCAGCTCGACGTGCGTGTAGCCCATGTCGCGCACGTACGGGACGAGCGTGGCGGCCAGCTCGCGGTACGACAGGCTGAACTGCGGCTCGTCCTCGCGCCGGCGCCACGACCCGAGGTGGACCTCGTAGATCGACATCGGGCGCTCGCGCCACTCGCCGAGCGACTCGCGGTTGCGCATCCACTCGCCGTCGCCCCACTCGTAGCTGCCGCCGGTCGAGACGACCGAAGCGGTGTGCGGCGGGGTTTCGAGCTGACGGGCGTACGGGTCCGCCTTGTGGAGCAGGTGCCCGGCGCGCGTGCGCACCTCGTACTTGTAGCGAACACCGTCCCGCAGGCCGGGAATGAAGATTTCCCAGATCCCCGAGGGCACCAGCCGCCGCATCACGTGCGCGCGGCCGTCCCACTGGTTGAACTCGCCGATCACGCTGACGCGCTGGGCGTTCGGCGCCCAGACGGCGAAGTGCACCCCCTCCACCGGCCCGATGGTGCGGCGCCGCGAGCCGAGCTGCTCCCACGCCCGGTAGTGCCGCCCCTCGGAGAACAGGTGCAGGTCGAAGTCGGTGAGGACCGGGCCGAACTGGTAGGGGTCGATCAGATCGCGCACGCCTGCCGGATCGTGCACGCGCAGCACGTATCCGAGCTGCTCGAGGGGGCCGTCCCACGGCACCACGGCGGCGAACAACCCTTCCGGACGCCGCCGCTCCATCGGGACGACGCGGTCGCCGACGACGACCTCGACCGCCGTCGCAGCCGGCTGCAGCGTGCGGATGATGGCCCCTGCGGGACCGCCGGCCGGCGCCGGATGGCGGCCGAGCACCGAAAAGGGATCGTCGCTCAGCCCTTCGGCCACGGCGCCGAGCGCTCGGGCTTCGGCTCGCCTCGCAGGGCTCATTGGTGCAATTGTACCGGCCTTCTAGCTGGTAGCCGGTAGCTCGTAGCGGGTAGCCTTTTGGGCCAATGCCAGCTACTGGCTACTGGCTACCAGCTACCAGCTACCAGCTACCATAGGGGCGGAGGATCCACGTGGCTGTGCACGCTGAGTTCGCAACGACCGAAGGCAGCTTCAAGGTACGCCTGTTCGATCAGGAGACGCCGGAAACGGTGGCCAACTTCGTCGGCCTCGCCGAGGGGACCAAGGAGTGGACCCACCCCGGCACGCAGGAGAAGATGACGAACACGCCGTTCTACGACGGCATCGTCTTCCACCGCGTGATCGAGGGCTTCATGATTCAGGGCGGGGATCCGCTCGGCAAGGGCATTGGCGGGCCCGGCTACCAGTTCAAGGACGAATTCCACCCGTCGCTGCGGCACACCAAGGCCGGCATCCTGTCGATGGCCAACGCGGGTGCCAACACCAACGGCAGCCAGTTCTTCATCACCTTGGGGCCGACGCCGCATCTCGACAACAAGCACTCGGTGTTCGGCGAGGTGACCGAGGGGATGGAGGTCGTGCGCCGGATCGGGAGCACGCCGACGGGCCGCCAGGATCGCCCGGTGAAGGACATCGTCATCAACTCCATTAAGATCACGCGCACATAGCGCGCCCCCCGCTCTGCGCTGCTGCCAGCGACACCGACGTCTTGAGGGCGGGCCAATTCGAATGGTTAACCGCCACGTCCCGCCCTTCAAGACGTCCAGCCCCCGCGAAGCGGGGGCAAAGAGACACTGCCATGTCGAGCCGAAGCCGGATGGCTCCACGGCGGAGGCTCGACATTGAAAGCGCACCACGAACTCATGCCGCTCGTCTACGACGAGCTGCGCCGCATCGCGGCCCGCTACATGGGCCGCGAGCGTCCCGGCCAGACCCTGCAGGCCACGGGGCTGGTCAACGAAGCGTTCGTGCGCCTGGCCGCCGAGCGCTCGCGCGAGTTCCAGAACCGCACGCACTTCCTGGCGATCGCGGCGCTCTCGATGCGTCAGATCCTCGTGCAGCGCGCCCGCGCCCGGCACGCCGCCAAGCGCGACGGCGGCGGCCATCAGGTGACGCTCAACGACATCAGCGCGCCGCCGGCGGCCGTGCGTCCCGAGTTCGAGCGCCCCGACGCCGACCGCCCCGGTGACGTGGACGTGATCGCGCTCGACCAGGCGCTGAGCCGTCTCGCGGCGTTCGATCCCGAGCAGGCGCGGATCGTGGAGCTGCGCTACTTCGGCGGCCTCACCGTCGAGGAGACCGCCGAGGCCGTGGGCGTGTCGCCGGCGACGGTGAAGCGGCAATGGGCCATGGCGCGCGCCTGGCTCAAGCAGGCGCTCGAAGGCGGGGCGGAGTGAATCCGCAGCGCTGGAGCCAGATCAAGGGGCTGTTCAACGGCGCGCTGGAGCGTCCCGCCGAGGCGCGCACCGCCTGGCTGCGCGCGGAATGCGGCGGCGACGCGGCGCTGCTGGCGGACGCCGAGCGGCTGCTGCACTCGTTCGACACGCTCGGCGGGTTCCTCGATCAGCCGGCGCAGGTCGACCCCGAAGACGTGGCGCTCGCCGCGTTGCCCGAGGGCGAGCCGGACGGCGCCGCCTGGGGGCCCGGCGATCGAGTGGGCGAGTTCGAGATCATCCGGGCGATCGGCCGCGGCGGCATGGGCGTGGTGTACCTCGCCACCGATCGGCGGCTCCGTCGCAACGTCGCCCTGAAGTCGCTGCCAGCGTCGCTGGCCGGCAACCCCGAGCTGCGCGAACGGCTGAAACGCGAGGCGCGCGCCGCCGCCACCATCACCGACCCGGCAGTGGCCACCGTGTTTTCGCTGGAAGAGGTGGAAGGGCACCTGCTGCTGGCGTCGGAGTTCCTCGACGGCCGCACGCTGCGCACGCTGATCGACGAGGGGCCGATCGACGTGAGGACCGCGCGCGAGATCGCGCTGCACGTGGCGCGAGGCCTGCGAGCCGCGCACGACGCCGGCGTGATTCATCGCGATTTGAAGCCCGAGAACATCGTGGTGGGGCCGGGCGGCACGGCGAAGATCGTGGACTTCGGCATCGCATGGCTCGAGAGCCCTGGCGGCACGCACCACACCAAGCTCACGCGCGACGGCTCGATGATCGGCACGCCGGCCTACATGGCGCCCGAGCAGCTCGTGGGCGGCGTTCCCGACGCGCGCACCGACATCTTCGCGTTCGGCGTCATCCTGGCGGAGATGCTGTCCGGACGGCACCCGCTCGTGGCGGGCGCGAGCGCTCCAGCCGTGGAGCCACCGCTCCAGCGCATTGCCGATCGCGCGCGGCAACCCGATCCAACCAGGCGCTTCGCCGACGCGCACGAACTGGTGGCCGCGCTGGAAGGGCTGGCGGGAACGGCGAGCGTCCAGTCCGGAGCCGCGGTCGTGCCCGGGCGCTCGGCGCGATTCTGGTGGGAATTTCACCAGGGCGCGGCCGCCGTCGCCTATGCCGCGATGCTGATCCCGGCGTGGCTGGCGCGCGGCCAGATTGGCGGTCTGGAAGGCCGTGGATTCTTCATCGCCACCGCGATCGCGGCGCTGATGGCGAGCATGCTCCGGCTCCACCTGTGGTTCATGTCGGGCCAGCACGCCGGCGAGCTCGTGTGGGCGCGGAGCCGATCGGCGCCGTTCATCCGCCTCGCGGATATCCTGCTCGTCGTGTCGCTGGTGGTTGGTGCCGGCCTCGTGGCCGCGCAGTCGGCGCTCGACGTGGTGCTGCTGGCGCTCGCCGTCGCCGTGACGATCGCGTTCGCGTTCATCGAGCCGTCCACGGCAAGAGCCGCGGGATTGGAGTCTGGCAGTCGCGGTCGGCCTGAAGAGCCGCAACCGCGTACCCCACCGGGCCCACCCGGTCTACCCGGCCTATAAGTGCCGGAACTCCTCCCGCTCCGACGGGGGGTGCTCCGGGAACCAGTGGTCGAGGATGCGGCGGGCGATGCCACCGCCGCCGACGCCGAACGCGATCGCCAGCCCCAGCATCACGGCACCGAACGCAATCGCGAACGCGGTGAGCACGATGGTGCGTGCCAGCGCGATCTGGTCGAGCGCCATCGCCCCGGCGAGGATGAGCACCAGCGCGCGCACCGCGCCGCTGACGACGCGTGGCGACGGCACCCGGGCGTTCACCGCGGCAATCAACGTGGCACGCCAGGCGAAGTTGGCGCACACGACGCCCAGCACCAGGATGACGATGGCGACCAGCAGGCGCGGGACGAACACCGCGAAGTTGCGCACCATTCCCTCGAGGGCGGTGAAGCCGAGCACGTCCACCCCCGAGAGCAGGAACCCCACCCAGACGAGCCAGAACACGATCAGGCTCACCAGGATGTCGGGCGCCGGGAGATCGGCCGTCTTGAGCACGGCGGACACGCCGATGCGCTCGCACCCGTGGTTGAAGCGCGACCAGATCAGGATCCAGCGCACCGCCCATTTGAGCGCCCACGCGATCACCCAGCCGACGGCGACGATGGCCGCCGTGATCAGGATGCGCGGCAGCAGCGTGGCTACCGAGTCCATGAAGTTCACGCCCGCCTGACGCACCGCTTCCGCGACCATCTGAGTCATGTGAGTGCCCTCATACTTTCTTCCACCGCGCGGCCGCGGACGGCTTGGCGCGCTCGAACGCCAGACACAGCGATTCGAGCGCGGCGTCCACGGTGGCCGGTCCCGACGAGGCGTGCTCCAGCAGGAACGCCGCGGTCCGGCCGAGATAGAGCGGCAACAAAGTCCGGGTCACGTGCTCGCGCGTCATCACGGCACGGTGATACGCGAGCACGAACTCGAACACCGTCGCGGCCCAGAGGTCGTCGTCATAGCGGAGCCGCGACGGCGCCGCCGACGCCAAGGTCACGCCGGCCAGCGTGGGCCCGCTGAGAATCGTTGCGAGCACCGGGTGCAGCGCCGCAACGTCGCGCGCGAAGGCCACGGCCATGCCCGCCACGTCGGGGCGCGGGCCGATGTCCACGGCCCCGCCCATGGTGCCGAAGCACGGCACCGCATCGGCCTGGCCGCGCATCAGCCAGTAGCCGTCGTGGAGCTCGAGGCACGCACACACGGCGTCCAGCACCTGCTGGAACACGTCCGGCAGCGCCGGCCGCTTGCGCGACGGTCCGACCAGGCGCGGGCCGACCGCGGCCTGTGCGGGACGGAAGCCCTTGGCCAGCGCCTCGGTGGCCAGCCACAGGTCCACGCCGTCCGGCGTCATGGCGGTGCCCCAGGTCGACACGTCGAGACAGTGCGTGGCGAACTGCCGCGAGCAGCCGAACTCCCCCATCAGCGGCTCGTATAGCGTCCAGCCGTAGGCGGCGCGGACGAGCGGGCGCACGAGCTGTGTGACGAGCGGCGCATCGGCCACGGCGCGGGGATACCGCGGCGCCACCAGATCGGCACGCCCGTCCAGCACCGGGCTCACGAGCGCGGGAATCCAGTCCGGCGTGACGCTCGTCACGTTGGGATCGAGCGCCACCACGGCGTCGGCCGACAGCAGGTCGGCCACCGCGAAGATCATGCGCATCGCACTGCTCTTGCCGGGCAGCCCGTGATACGGCGTCGTGATGCGATGAGTCGTGCGCAGCGGCTTCGACGCGCTGACGGTCCCGGTGTCGTCGGTCGTGGCGTCGCGCACCAGCGTCGGCGTCCCGTCGTCCGACCCGGTGTCGGCGTTGAAGATGAGCGCGCGCGCGCGCGGAAAGTACTTGCCGATGCCGGCCTGCGCCGCGCGAACGACATCCACGACGGTGGACGCGTTGTTGAGCGTCGGCACCCCGACCAGGATATCGACGTGGCCGGTGGCGACCAGCTGCCGCAACAGGTCGTCCGATAGGAGGCTCTCATCCACTAGCGAGGCTCCGCCTCGAAGCGAAACAGGCTTCGCCTCGCTAGGACAGTCTTTGCTGGCCCGCCCTTCGGGCGGGCGGAGCCGGCTCGAAAGGCCGATTGACGAAGGCAAGTCAAATCCACGCTCAGCCTTTCAAGCCGTCTCGCGTGCGTACTCTACAGGCGTCGCAGCCGGAACCAGTAGAACGCGTGCGGTCCCAGCGTCAGGAGGTACGGCTGCGCGCCGATGCGCGGGAACAGGCTCTGCCCGAACATCTCGACGGGGATGGCGCCGGCGAGCGACGACAGGTCGAGCTCGACTGCCTGCACGGTGCCCGAGAGGTTGTTGACCACCAGCACCTGTTCCTTTTCGAAGGCGCGCACGTAGGCGAGCACGCGCTGGTTCGGCGGCTCGAGCACGGTGAGGCTGCCGCGGCTGAACACGCGCGTGGATCGGCGAACGCGAATCAGGCGGCGCATCCAGTTGAGCAGCGAGTGGCTGCTGCGCTCCTGCGCCAGCACGTTCACGGCCTGGTAGCCGTAGACCGGGTTCGAAATCATCGCGAAGGCGAGCTGCTCCGGATCGGCGCTCGAAAAGCCGCCGTTCCAGCCGCCGCTCCACTGCATCGGCGTGCGGACGCCGTTGCGGTCGCCCAGGTAGACGTTGTCGCCCATGCCGATCTCGTCGCCGTAGTACACGATCGGGCTGCCCGGCAGCGACATCAGCAGCCCGTTCATCAGCTCGACGCGGCGGCGGTCGCCGTCGAGCAGCGGCGCGAGGCGCCGCCGGATGCCGAGATTGAGTCGCGCCACCGGATCGCGCGCGTACTCGTCGTACATGAACTCGCGCTCTTCGGGCGTCACCATCTCGAGCGTCAGCTCGTCGTGGTTGCGCAGGAACACCGCCCACTGACAGTTGTCGGGCAGCGTCGGCGTGCGGCGGATGATGTCGCTGAGCGGCCCGCGATCTTCCAGCCGGATCGCCATGAACATGCGCGTCATCAGCGGGAAGTGAAACGCCATGTGGAACTCGTCGCCGTCGCCGAAATACGGCCGCACGAGCTCGGGCACCTGGTTGGCTTCGGCCAGCAGCATCCGTCCCGGGAAATTGGTGTCGAGCCGGGCGCGCAGGAACTTAATCACCTCGTGGGTCTCGGGCATCCCCTCGCAGGTCGTGCCCTCGCGCTCCACGAGATAGGGCACGGCGTCGATGCGGAACCCGTCCACGCCCAGCCCGGCCCAGAACTCCATCACCTGCCACATCTCCTCGCGCACCGCCGGGTTGTCGTAGTTGAGATCGGGCTGGTGACTGAAGAAGCGGTGCCAGTAGTACTGCTTCGACACCGGGTCCCACGCCCAGTTCGACGTCTCGGTGTCGAGGAAGATGATGCGGACGCCGCGATAGCGGTCGTCGGTGTCGCTCCACACGTACCAGTCGCGGCGCGGGTTGTCGCGCGAGCTGCGCGCTTCCTGGAACCACGGGTGCTTGTCGGAGGTGTGATTCAGCACGAGCTCGGTGACGACGCGGAGCCCGCGCTCGTGCGCGGCGGCGAGGAAGACCTTGAAGTCCTCGATCGTGCCGTACATCGGATGGATGCTGTAGTAGTCGGCGATGTCGTAGCCGTCGTCGCGAAACGGCGACGGGAACGTCGGCAGCAGCCAGAGCGTGTTGACCCCGAGCGCCTCGAGGTAATCGAGCTTGCCCGTGAGGCCGCGGAAGTCGCCGACGCCGTCGCCGTCGCTGTCGAAGAAGGTCTTGACGTGAAGCTGATAGATGACGGCGTCCTTGTACCAAAGTGGGTCGTCGCCCGTCACGTGAGGGCCCCGAGGAGCGCACGCACCGCGGTCGGAGAGTCGAGACGATAGGGTGCGGCAGAATCGCCGCCGCCAACGCGAATCGCCACGCCTCCGGGGGGGAGCGCCGCGAACATGTCCTCGTCGGTACGGTCGTCACCGATGGCGACGATGAGTGCGCCTTCGGGCGCGCGCGCCACGACCTCGCGGACCACCGAGCCCTTGTCCACGGCCGCCTGGCGCACTTCGATCACCTTGTGCCCTTCGATGACCTCGAAGGGGCGGCCCGCCACGAGCCGTTCGAGCTCACGCCGCAGGGCGGCGGCCTGTGCCTCGCCGGTTCCCGGCTCGACCATGCGGTAGTGCCAGGCGAGCGAGGCCGACTTCTCCTCGATCCGCGCGCCGGGCGCGAGGGCCACGAAGCCTTCCATCCGCTTGCGGATGCCCGGCATCCAGTCCGTGGGCACGTCGGCGCGCTTCTGCCACGGCTCGCCGGGGGCCGGCCGATACCACAACCCGTGCTCGGCCCAGAGGCCGACCGGCAGGTTGCCGAACCAGCCGTCGATCACCTCACGCGGCCGGCCGCTCGCCAGGTGCACGTCGCACGTCGTCGAGAGCACGGTGAGCAGCCCGAGCAGCCCGGCGTCGGGCGTCGCCAGCTCGGGCATCTCGCGCAGCCCCACGAGCGTGCCGTCGTAATCGAGCACCAGCACTACGCGGGCGGCGCTGGTGACGCGCCGCATCAACCCTTCGATCTCGTTCGGATCGGTGAGCTGCTCCGGGCCGCCGCGCGACTCGGCGGCCTCGGTGACGGCCTCCAGGAAGCGCTGGGCCCAGTCGTTGACCGGGCGCGACAGCACGCGCCGGCGCAGGGCGCGCATGCGCGCGGTGCGCTCGGGCCGGCCCATCGCCATGGCGTGCGCCATGCTGTCGGCCATCCCGTTCTCGTCGTACGGGTTGATGATCACCGCCTCGCCGAGCTCCTCGGCCGCGCCCGCGAACTCGCTGAGCAAAAGCACGCCGTCTTCGTCCGCCCGCGCAGCGATGTATTCCTTGGCCACGAGGTTCATGCCGTCGCGAAGCGGCGTCACCAGCATCGCGTCGGCCGCACAGTAGAGCGCCGTGAGCTGCTCGGGCGTGACCGTCTGGTGCAGGTAGTGGATCGGCACCGAGTCGAGCGTGCCCAGGGAGCCGTTGATGCGGCCCACGAGCTCCTCGACCTGCTTGCGGAAGCTCGCATACTCGCGCACTCCACTGCGTGACGGCACGGCAAGCTGCACCAGCCGCACCTTGTCGCGCAGGCTCGGGTCGCGCTGCAGCAGCCGCTCGAAGGCGACCAGCCGCCGCGGGATGCCCTTCGTGTAGTCGAGCCGATCGACGCCCAGGAACAGGAAACGGCCGCGCGACTCCTCGCGCAGACGCGCTGTCTCCTCGCGGACCGCCTGGTCGCGAGCCAGCCGCTCGAACTGCTCGACGTCGGGGCCCATCGGAAAGTGGCCGAGCCGCACGGTGCGGCCTTCCACCCGCACGCGGTCGTGCGAGGCGTCGAGCCCGCACTGCGCATGTACCGCCGCCGCGAAGTGGCCCGCGTACGACGGCGTGTGGAAACCAACCAGGTCGGCGCCCAGCACACCCATGAGCAGCTCGCGCCGCCACGGCAGGATGCGGAACACCTCCGCCGACGGAAACGGAATGTGCAGGAAGAATCCGATGCGCGCGTCGGGCCGGCGCTCGCGCACGAGTCCCGGCACGAGCATCAGATGGTAGTCGTGCACCCACACCAGTTCGCCAGGCCGCAGTTCGTCCACGATCGCGTCGGCAAACCGCTGGTTCACGCGGCGATAGGCATCCCAGTTCTGCGTGCGCAGCGGCAGGCGATCCAGCAGGTAGTGGAACAGGGGCCAGATGACGCCGTTGGAGAACCCGTCGTAGTACTCCTCGACGTCGCGCTGATCCAGATCGACCAGCTTGAGGTTGTGCGCACTGAGCTGCGCCTCGAGGCTTCGCCGGCCGCCGCGCGAGGCCGCCGGTGACATGGGTCCCGGCCAACCGATCCAAGTGGCCGCGGCCGATTGATAGTAGCCGCGCAGGCCGCTCGCCAGGCCGCCGGCGGACGGCACCACCTCGACGCCACCCGCCGACTCCTGCACCGTGACGGGGAGGCGATTCGACACGATCAGGACGCGGCCTGTCGTGGGGAGTTCGGCGACAGCGCTCGTCGCCAGGCCGGATATCGGATGAGGCGGCTGGACGTGCAGCATCGCCGAAAGGTAGAGGCAACGCGCGTACCCGATCCATCCGGTACCAAGGGGATATGACGCGCCTCAGTTGGCTGGGAAATCGGGCGATCGCGGGCCCCAGCACGGCCACATCAACGGCCGAGTTGCAGAACCTCGGGCAGAAAGCGCTTGAATGTCTTGCAATGAAACTCAGCTGTATATCTGCCGGCCTTAGGGCTCAGGTCTTAGGGCTTAAGACTTAAGGCCTATGCTTCGGGCTTCAGCGGCTTCGTCGTGCGATCGGCGGGGGCGTACTCGCGCGCGAACATGTCCCACGTCGTGATGAAGAGCGCCGCGATGGCCGGACCGGCGACGAACCCTGACAGCCCGAACAGTGTGAGGCCGCCCAGCGTGGAGAGCAGCACCACGTAATCGGGCATGCGCGTTTCCCGGCCGACGAGGATCGGGCGCAGCAGGTTGTCGGTGAGCGCGATGACGAAGGTGCCGAGCGCGAGCAGCGTGATCCCTTTGGCGATCGAGCCGCTGACGATCAGGATGATCGACGTCGGCAGCCAGATGGTGGTGGGCCCGATCACCGGGATGAGCGAGCACGCCATCATCATCACGCCCCAGAACGCCGGGGCGTCGAGCCCGAGCAGCGCGAAGATGACGCCGCCAAGCGTGCCCTGCACGGCGCCGACCACCAGCGTGCCCTTGAGGGTCGCGCGCGTGACGGCGGTGAAGCGCTCGAAGAGCGCCTTCTCGCGCGCGTCGCCGAGCGGCAGCGCGCGCCCGATCTGCCGTAACAGCTGATCGCCGTCGCGCAGGAAGAAGAACAGCACGTAGAGCATCAGGCCGAACTGGCCCGCGGCCCTGATGGCGCCCTGCCCGAACATCAACGCGCTGGAGGCGACGAACTGGCCAACCGCCGTTGCCGCGTCCGCGACGTTGCCGCGGACGGTGGCCGGCGTGATCCCGAAACGGGCGCCGAAGCGCACGAGCGCCGGCACCCAGCGATCCATCGCGTCCGACACCGCGAGCTCGCCGGACGTGAAGCGCTCGTACAGCCCCACCGCCTCGCGCGACACCGCCACGGCGACGAACCCGAGCGGAACGAACACGACGAAGATGACGAGCACCAGTGTCAGCGCGGCCGAGGAGTTCGGACGTTTGTGGCCGAACTTCGCTCCCAGCCAGCGCTCGACCGGGCGGAAGACGATCGCCAGCACCGCCGCCCAGAACACCGGCACCACGAAATTGGCGACGAGCACGCCAAAGGCGAGCGTGACGACGACCAGCATGAACAGGAAGCCGGCGTGCTGAACGGTGCGCGATCTCATCGCGAGGCTCCGCGCGTCGGGTCGTCGGGGGTCACCATCCGCCACAATCGCTCCTCGGTCTCCTGGTTCCGCAGCTCGCACGGCCGTTCACGACGGTCGAAGAAGAAGCGGCCGTTCACGCCGTCGACGTCGCGGCTGGACGCGAGCCACGTCGCCGTATCGGCGCCTTCCCGCAGGCTGCGACCGGTGCGGCCGGCATAGGCGCGTTGCACATCGGGCGACAGACCACGCGACAGGCCGGTGGCGGGGACGAATCCGGGCGCCATCGCGTTGGCCGTGACACCGGTGCCCGCGACACGGCGCGCCAGCGCCCACGTGAGCAGCCGGTTGCACGCCTTCGATTGCGCGTAGGCCTGGAGCTCGTCGTACGGGCGGCGTTCGAACTGGAGATCGTCGAGATCGAGGTCGCCGGCAAACGTGGACGCGACGTTTACGATCCGCGCCGGGGCTCCGACGCGCAGCTGTTCGAGCAGCGCAAGCGACAGGCGGTGGTAGCCGAGCACGTTGGTGGCAAAGGTCAGCTCGAAACCGTCGGGCGTGACGTGCCGCTCCCCGTTGGCCACACCCGCATTGTTCACCAGCACGTCGATGCGGGGAAGATTGGCCGCACAGGCACGAGCCAGAGCCGCGATGGATGCCGCGCTCGCCGCATCGAGCGCCTCGACGACCACGTCCGGGGATCCGATGCCTCGCAGCTCGGCCGCGACCGCGCCGCCTTTGGCGAGATCCCGGCAGGCCAGCACGAGCCGCGCGCCCATGGCGGCCAGGTCTCGTGCAATCTGAAGGCCGATACCGGATGTTGGACCAGTGATGACAGCGTTCACGCCGGCCTTGGGCCTTCGGCTTTTGGCCTTCGGGCTCGTGTTCTCTTCACTCTGCCTACTCTGCCCACTCTGCCTACTCCGCCTCCAGTGCGTTCAGAGTATGCGAATATCCCGCCGGTGGGCGCCAAAACCTGGATGCTCGTCTACGCGGACGGGAGCGCGCGCGAAGTCTTGCAGCGCCGCCCGCCCCTCGACCGTGACGCCACCGCCGCATTCGTCGGCACGCTCTTCCCGGACGAGAAGCTGACGCCGCTCGACGACGGCGACCTGTCGTTCACCTGCCCTCCCGACAACGAGATCTGTGCCGGCTGCTTCGACGGGGTGTCGGTGATCGCGGCCAGCGAATTCGGCGGCGACTATCCGTCGAAGCTGCCGCCACGGTTCATCGCCGCGCGCCGAGGAACGCTGACGCTCCACGCGATGCACAGCGTGGTGGACTGGTTCGCCTACGCGCAGTGGGCCGACGGCACGCTGGTCCGTTCGCTCAGCCTCTCGCCGGACAGCGGCATCCTCGAGGACATCGGCCCGCGGCAGCCGTTCGAGGAGCCGTACTGGTCCGGACGGCACCCGGCGGTGGACGACGACGAGAAGGACAGCTACCCGTTTCCGTTCCACCCGCTGGACCTGGGCGAGGCCGCCCTGGCGGCGCTCTTCGGCTACACCATCGAAGGCCCGATCGACCCCACGCTGCTGGCGCCCGAGACCGTGCCGCTCGCCCGCTACAAGCGATCGCGCTCCCGGTGGAAGTTCTGGTAAAGGGGACGACGTCATGCGTAGAGCTCTCTGGATCCTCGCAGCGGTTTCGATCGGCACGGTCGCGGCTGGCGCACAGCAGACGCGGCCCTATGTGCCGGTCACCGACGAGATGTTGTGGAAGCCGAACCCGGCCGATTGGCTGATGTGGCGTCGCACCCTCGACAGCGCCGGCTACAGCCCCCTCAATCAGATCGACAAGAGGAACGTCGCGCAGCTGAAGATGACGTGGACGCGCGGCATGGGACCCGGCAACGTGCAGGAAGCGACACCGCTTGTCTACAACGGCGTGATGTACCTGCCGAATCCGAGCGACTACGTCCAGGCGCTCGACGCGAAGAGCGGCGAGCTGCTGTGGGAGTACCGCCGCAAGCTGCCAGAGGACCTCGGCAAGTTCATGCCGGTCTTCGCGATCAATCGCAACATGGCGATTTACGGCGACACCGTGATCGACACGAGCGCCGACGACTACGTCTTCGCGCTCGACGTGAAGAGCGGCGCCGTCCGGTGGGAAACCAAGATTCTCGACTATCAGAAGGGCGCGCAGCAGACCTCGGGGCCCATCATCGCCAACGGCAAAGTGATCTCGGGGCGTGGCTGCGAACCCGAGGGTGGCGCCGACGCGTGCGTCGTCACCGCCCACGATGCGAAAACGGGCAAAGAGTTGTGGCGCACGCGCACCATTCCGCGCCCAGGTGAGCCCGGCGCCGAGACGTGGGGAGACCTGCCGGAGGACAAACGCATCCATGTGGGGACGTGGATGGTGCCGAGCTACGACCCGCAGCTCAACTTGATTTACATCGGCACGTCGGTCTCGTCGCCGGCCCCGAAGTACGCGCTCGCCGGCAACGACAAGAAGTACCTGTACCACAACTCTACGCTGGCCCTGAACGCCGACACCGGCAAGATCGAGTGGTACTACCAGCACCTGGTCGATCACTGGGACCTCGATCATCCGTTCGAGCGGCTGCTGATCGATACGGCCGTGGCGCCGAATGCGAAAGAGGTGCTCTGGATCAACCCGCGGATCAAGCCGGGCGAGAAGCGTCAGGTGCTCACCGGCATCCCAGGCAAGACCGGCATCGTCTACACCCTCGATCGCAAGACCGGCGAGTTCCTGTGGGCGCGGCCAACCGTGCACCAGAACGTCGTCTCGAAGATCGACGGCACAACCGGGGCGGTGACCGAGAACACTGATGTGATGTTCACCGCCGAGGGGCAGACGCGTCAGGTGTGCCCCGGCATGAACGGCGGCAAGAACTGGCCGGCCGGGGCTTACAGCCCGGCCACCGGCCTGATGTATTTCCCGCTGCAGAACCTGTGCATGGAAGCCAAGTCGCTGCCGCCCGGCTCGTCTCTCTACGACATCAGCGCCCGAGGCATGCTGGCACCCGGCGTCACCGACGCGGGCACCGTGCACGCGATCTCGGTAGAAACGGGCGCCACCGCGTGGAAGTATTCACAGCGGGCCGGGGCGCTGTCGCTGCTGGCCACCGGCGGCGGGCTGGTGTTCGGCGGCGACACCGCAGGCCGCTTTCGCGCCTTCGACGACCGTACGGGCAAAGTGCTCTGGGAAGTGAACCTCGGCTCGCCGGTCAGCGGCTACCCGGTGACGTTCGCCGTGAACGGCAAGCAGTACGTGGCGGTGAGCACCGGGCCGTCGCTCGTCGCCGGCGGCGTCAACTTCACGACCCCCGAGATCAAGCCGAGCGCGACGAACCAGATGTACGTGTTTGCGCTCCCCTGAGCGAAAGGCGACTGGCATGAGAGCGACCACCATCGTCACAGCCGCGTTGGCCGGCGTCGTGCTGACCTGTTCCGTTCGTCTCGCGACGAGCCAGTTGTTGGCGATCGATCCCGGGACGCGTCCCGACGTGTCCCCGGAGAGCTCCCCGCTGCAAGTCGTCAACCCGGTTGCGAAGGATAACCACCGGGGTCTTGCACTCCTGCGACGGCCGCCGGGCAACGGCCCGTTTCCGGCCGTCGTCATCGTTCATCCAGGCATGACCACGTTTTCGCAGACCGCGCTGACCGAGTACATGTTGCGCGCGGCTCCTCCGTCGCGGTTTCTCGCGGCGGGCTACGTCGTTGCCCTGACGACATACCGAAGCCGTGAGGTGGACCCGCAGTCGAGCGTGTCGGCGAACGACGTGGCAGCGACGGTCGACTACGTCCGAAAGCTCGATTTCGTCGACGCGAAGAGCATCGGGTTGATCGGCTGCAGCGGCGGCGGAGACCTTGCGCTCGAGATCGCCACGACCACCGATGTCGCGGCGATTGTCGCCGAAGAGCCCGCCAGCATGATGTTCACAGGCGTGTTCAACCAGGACGTTCCCAAGGCCGGAGAGCGATTCACGCCGCAGGACTCGATGCCGATCGTGGCCGATCCCGCGCGGCACTTCTCCGAGAAATACCAGAGGTTTACGCGGGGCAAGATTGCGACGATCCGCAGTCCCATCCTGATCGTGCAGGGCGATGAACAGAGCCCGCTGAATCGGTGGAACGCCGAAGTGTTGGTGCCCGAATTACGACGGGCCGAGAAGCGTGTCGCCGTGAACAGTCACGCCGGCGAACGCCACTGCTTTGCGTGGGATGGCCGGACACCGGACGGCACCTGGCGCCATGCTCCCGCTGCCGCCAAAGCCCACGGCGAGGCCGACGAGTTTTTCCGCCGCCACCTTTCGACGCAGCCGAAACCTGTCAGTGCCTCGTTGGTGAAGCACGTGCCGTTGGAAAGTCGCTGAACACATCAGGCTCTGATACAGTCTCGCTTCGGCGGGCAGGCGTGAATGTCTGCAGCCACAAAGGGAACCGCCATCCGTAGCTGCAGACCTTCAGGTCTGCCGGGGTGAGAACCAATGCAGCGAACGAATCCGTGGGTCGTGGTGGCATTGCTGGTGTGGGCCGTGGCAGCGCAGGCGCAAGCGCCGGCGAGGGCGGCGGGACCGGGGTCGACGCCGCCGCCCAACGGCGGCGACCGCGGCTTCGTGCCGGTGACCGACGAGATGCTGTGGAAGCCGAGCCCGTCGAACTGGCTGTCGTGGCGCCGCACGCTCGACAGCCACGGCTTCAGCCCGCTCGATCAGATCGATCGCACCAACGTCGGCAGGCTGAAGATGGTGTGGGCCCGCGGGATGGGCGCCGGCAACATGGAATCGACGCCGCTCGTCTACGACGGCGTGATGTACGCGCCGGGCCCGGCCGACTACATCCAGGCGATCAACGCCAAGACCGGCGACCTGCTCTGGGAGAACCGGCGCAAGCTGCCCGAGGGCGTGCGCGGCGGCACCAACCGCAACATCGCCATCTGGGGCACCACCCTCATCGACGCCGGCGCCGACAACCAGATGTACGCGATCGACGCGCGGACCGGCAGCCTGGTGTGGGAAACGAAGGTGCTCGACGCGACCGCGCGCGCGTCGGCGAGCTCGGGCCCGATCATCGCCAATGGCAAGGTGATCGAAGGCCGTCAGTGCCAGCCGCAGGCCGGCAACGACGCCTGCATCGTCACCGCGCACGACGCCAAGACCGGCAAGGAGCTGTGGCGCGCGCGCACGATCCCGCTGCCCGGCGAGTTCGGCTACGACACGTGGGGCGACGTGCCGATGAACGAGCGCTGGCACGTGGGCACGTGGATGGTGCCGAGCTACGACCCTGAGACGAACACGATCTTCGTCGGCACGTCGGTGACGATCCCGGCGCCGAAGTTCACGCTCGGGGGCAACGACAAGAAGCACCTGTACCACAACTCGACGCTGGCCATCGACGCCGACAGCGGCAAGATCAAGTGGTACTACCAGCACGTCGTCGACCACTGGGATCTCGATCACCCGTTCGAGCGCCTGCTGGTGGAAACGGCCGTTTCGCCCGACCCGAAGGAAGTGCCGTGGATCAACCCGCGCATCAAGCCGGGCGAGCGCCGCAAGGTGATCACCGGCATCCCCGGCAAGACGGGGCTCGTCTACACGCTGGACCGGACGACCGGCGAGTTCCTGTGGGCGCGCCCGACCGTGATGCAGAACGTCATCACGAAGATCGACGGCGCCACCGGCGAGGTGTTCGTCAATCCCGACAAGCTGTTCACGAAGATCGACGAAGAAAAGCTGATCTGTCCGAGCAGCAACGGCGGCAAGAACTGGCCGGCGGGCGCCTACAACCCGCGCAGCAACGTGATGTTCATGCCGATGCAGAACATGTGCATGAAGGCGAAGACCACCACCGACAAGCGCGACCCCGCTCGCGTGTATGGCCTCAACATGCCGGGCGAAATCGCGGAGGGGACGGACAAGGTCGGCGCCGTGTGGGCGATCTCGGTCGAGACCGGCAGGACGCTGTGGAAATACGAACAGCGTGCCGGCGTGATGTCGCTCGTCTCGACGGGTGGCGGGCTGGTGTTCGGCGGCGACGCCAACGGCCGCTTCCGCGCGTTCGACGACAAGACCGGCAAGGTGTTGTGGGAGCAGAACCTGGGCGCTCCAGTGAGCGGCTTCCCCGTCGTGTTTGCCGTGGACGGCAAGCAGTACGTCGCAGTGACCACCGGGCCGTCGCTCGTGGCGAACTCGACGCTCCGCCTCACCCCGGAGCTGAAGCCCAGCAACACCGGCCAGCTGTACGTATTCGCGCTTCCCTAGGAAGCGCGAATACGTGGCAGAGTGAGCGGAGTAGGCAGAGTGGGCAGGGAATGGAGAACATCATGAAGGGGATGGCCGTCGGTCTTTCCACACTTCTGCTCGCGGCCGCGGTCTCGGCACAGCAAGGCGAGATCATCCCGCTCGACAAGGTGGTGCGCAGCCAGCGCGGCACGGTGAGCCAGAAGATCGCCAACACCGACGTCACCATCACTTACGGCCGGCCGGTGGCGCGGGGACGGACGCTCTTCGGCAGCCTCGTGCCGTACGGGCGGATGTGGCATCCAGGGGCCGACGCCGCGACGGCGCTCGACGTCACGCGCGACGTCCAGGTAAACGGGCAGGCGCTGCCCAAGGGCAAATACAGCCTGTGGACGATTCCCGGCGAGAGCGCGTGGACGTTCATCTTCAACAAGGAATGGGACGTCTTCCACACGTCCTATCCCGGTCAAACGCAGGACGCGCTGCGGCTCGAGGTGAACACCGAGGCCGGTGCGCACATGGAAACACTCTCGTATTACTTCCCCGCCGTGGACGGCAAGGACGCGACGCTGCGGCTGCACTGGGGCACGGTGATCGTGCCGCTCGCCATCAAGGTCCCGTAGTTCTTACAGGCCCTCCCCGCCTCACCCCGGCCGACCGCGCCCGAAGCGGGCGGCCGGCTCAGCTCTCACACAAGTGGCGATGATCTTGCTGCTGCACGTCGCGCCGCGCCTCCCTTTGAGCGCCGGCGGAATGGAGCAAACCATGGCAGACATGACCACCGGCACCGGCGCAGACTCGCCCGAAGACATCCGAGACGAACCGGCGCTCGAGAGCGTCGGCGTCGATCCTGACGCGCCGATGGCGCAGGCGGACGCCAACGAGCCTGGCCAGAAGGACGAAGACGACGACGAGTTCGACGACGACGACGAGAGCGAGGCCGACGAGGAAGACGAAGAGGACGAGGACGGGCAGCAGGCCTCCGACAAGGAAACCGAGTAGCGTCACGGCTGCAAGATTTGCAGCCCATCCACACGGCGCGCAACGCGCCATCTGCGACGCTCCCACCACCGCCGGCGGCCCACCGCGGGGCGCCGGCGGCGGCCGGGTTGGCCCCGAACGTGCTCTGTTACATCGCAGTCATCGCGTCATGTCACCCCCGAAGCAGGAACAGAACACGGCATCGATCTCGCGCGCGATGGAGCAGAACCTGCGCGCCATCAAGGACTGGGAGGAGTCCGCGCTCCATTCCCGCTCGCGCGCCGAGCGCGTCAGCGAGTGGATCACGTCCACGGCCGGCCGCGGACCGGTGCTCGTCGTTCACCTGATGTGGTTCGTGGGTTGGACGGCGGTGAACCTTGATCTCGTGCCGGCGGTGCGGCCGTTCGACCCGTTCCCGTTTCCGCTGCTCACCACGATGGTCTCGCTCGAAGCGATCTTTCTGGCCTTGTTCGTCCTCTCGAGCCAGAACCGCCTGGCGACGCAGGCCGACAAGCGCGCGCATCTGGATCTGCAGATCGATCTACTGGCGGAGCGCGAGATGACCGCGGTGCTGCAGCTGCTGCAGGACATCGCGACGCATCTGGGCGTCGCCCCGGCCGTGACCAACCCGCGGATCGAGGAGCTGGCGCAGGAAACGGACGTCCATCAGCTCACGTCGAAGCTCGACGACGAGCTCCCGCCCAACGGGAAAAAGGAGGACGGGTAAGACCCGCAGCCCCGTCCGCTACGGCGTGGCGGGAGCGGCCGCGGGGCGGCGCGGCACGATCTGCGCGAAGTAGTTCGTGACGCCGTCGGGATCGGACAGCCAGATCGTGCGAAGGCCCTGGCCGAACGGCGCGAGCGGCCGATCGATCTGCACCGACTGCGCCTTCGCCTTCACGTCCACCGCCTCGACGTTGGAAATCACGTACTGGATGCCGGCGCTGCTCTTGTTGGCGGGCAGACCGGCGCCGAACGACCACACGTTGATCGTGGTCTCGCCGTGGCGGAACGGGTACTTCGTGGTGCCCAGCACCGGGTCGGTCACCGGCGGCAGCTCCTCGAGGCCGACGAACGACCGGTAGAACGCGCGGCTCTTCTCGAGATTCGACGCGGTGATGCCGACCTCGAGACGCTGATAGGTGTCGGCGGGTGCGTTCGGGATCACCACCAGCTCCACCCACTGCTTCTCGGGATCGAGCGCCATGGCCACGCGGCCGCCGCCGGCACGCGCCCGGAACGACGGAGCGGGATACCCCTTGGCCGTGAAACGGGCCGCCACCGCGGTCTCGTCGGGATAGAAGAACGTCAACACGCGAAGACCGGTGACCGCCTTCACCTCGCCGTTCGGATACTGGCTGGCCGCGGGCGTGGCCTGCAGCTTGACCTGCCCGGTACCGATGGCGAACAGGATCATCTCGTTGCCGCCGCCCAGCTGGATCGACGGCAGCTGCTTGAGCCCGAGCACCTCGCCGTAGAACTCGATCATCTTGGCGCGATCCACCGCGAAGCGGCGGAACACGTTCATCGAGGGCTGCGTACTGAGCGCCGAGAGCGACCCGGCGGGCGCCTCGGCCCACGCCGGCAGGGCACCAGCGAGGACGCCAGCCACGACACAGACCTGAAGCAACTTCTGCATGGCCCGCAGTCTAGCGAGGCTCACCCGGATCTGACAAGCGTGCGGGTTCCGCCTGGCTGGACGCAGTGGTCTATTGCCCGCCCTCCGGGCGGCTACGCGGCCGGGGCGAAGTTCAAGGCGACGCCGTTGATGCAGTAGCGCAGGCCCGTCGGGGGTGGACCATCCGGAAACACGTGCCCGAGGTGGCCGCCGCACTGGCTGCAATGGACCTCGGTGCGGACCATGCCGTAGCTGCTGTCGTCGGTGGTTTCAATCGACCCCTCGAGCGGCTCGAAAAAGCTGGGCCACCCGGTGCCGCTCTCGAACTTGCGGCCGGTCATGAAGAGCGGCTGTTCGCAGCCGGCGCAGGAAAACGTGCCGGCGCGTTTCTCGCTCAAGAGCGCGCAGGAGCCGGGACGCTCGGTGCCGTGCCCGCGCAGCACGGCGTACTGCGACGGCGTGAGCTGCGCGCGCCACTCGGCATCGGTCTTCTCGACGGGAAAGGTCTTGTCGGTCATCGGTCGTCTCGCTCCACATTATCCCTATACTTGGATTCTTGCTCCCCTCGAGAGGTTTCGCCGCCGCCGTGCTTCTGGCCGCCACGGCCGCGGCGGCAGGCGCGCAGGAGCATCAGCATCCCCCGCCAGCCGACGAACACGCGGAGCATCACCTCGAGGCGGGCGCGTGGACGCTGACGCTGCACGGCAACCTGTTCGTGCAGTACATCCAGGAATGGGCCCCCATCCATCGCGGCGCGCATCAGCTGGGCAGCATCAACTGGTTCATGGCCACGGCCCGGCGTCCGGCGGCCAGCGGCCACGCGAGCGCGCGCGTGATGCTGAGCCTGGAGCCGTGGACGATTCCCGGCTGCGGGTATCCCGACCTGCTCGCGAGCGGCGAACTGTGCGAAGGCGACGGCCTGCACGACCGGCAGCATCCGCACGATCTGTTCATGGAACTGGCGGGCCAGTACGAGCGTCCGCTCGCGCGCGGCCTGACGTGGCGCCTCTACGCCGGCCTCGCGGGCGAGCCGGCGCTCGGTCCGCCAGCGTTTCCACATCGCGCGTCGGCGGCGTCGAACCCGGTGGCGCCCATCTCGCACCACTGGCTCGACGCGACGCACATCTCGTTCGGCGTCGTGACGGCGGGCCTGTCGGGCCAGCGCTGGCTCCTGGAGGCGTCGGCGTTCAACGGCCGCGAGCCCGACGAGTCGCGCGGCGGACTCGATCTCGCGCCGCTCGACTCGGTGTCGGGACGCGTCACCTTTCGTCCGCACTCGACGCTCGCGGTGCAGATGTCGGCCGGCCGGCTCGAATCCGCCGAACAGGAGTTCGCCAACGGTCCGCGTTACGACATCACGCGCGTGACCGCCTCGGCGAGCTACACGCGCGGCCGCGCGGCCGGAACGCTGGCCTGGGGCGCCAACACCGAGCGCGGCCAGCGAACACACGCCGGCCTCGCCGAGGCGAACATGACGCTGAACAACGGCGCGGCTGTCTTCGGACGCGCCGAGCTCAACAGCAAGCCGTCACACTCGCTGCACATCCACGAGCAACCCGCCGCCATCCTTACGGTCGGAAAACTGCAGGGCGGCTACGTCCACTACGCGCGCGCCAGACGCTTCCTCCAGATGGGCTTGGGCGCTTCCGCGTCCGCGGCGTTCGTCCCGCCTTCGATTCAACCGAATTACGGCGGTGTCGGCCTCGGCCTCGCCGTGTTCGCGCACGTCAGGCCGGTATCGCATTAGAACGGCTGGGCTTGCGCCGTTCGATTCGCGCGCACGCGACGTTCTTTCTGTAGGATCGCTCCACTTTCAAAGCGCGGCCCGCCAAGAACGCGGACCGCGCCCAGTGTCTGGCAAACCGGCTCAACGCCGGTTCGCAATTTGTCATCGCGAGGTCACCATGGCGCTCTATGTTTTCGACGGCACCGGCCAGGAAGATCGTGACGGCGACAATCGCGACTCGAACGCCTGCAAGTTCTTCAACGCGTACGAGGATCCCAACAAGAACGACGATCCCGGCAAGGAGATCGGCAGCCTGTACCTGAAGGGCATCGGCAGGCGGGCGCGCACGTTCATCGGCCGGACGTTCTCGGAAGCCTTTGGCATCGGCGGACACCAGCGCGTGCGCCAGGCGATGGAGCGGCTCGAGAACAACATCGAAGCGGGTGACGCGGTGGTGGACATCGCGGGCTTCAGCCGCGGCGCCGCGCTGGCGCTGTCGTTTGCCAACGAGATCGCCAGCAAGATGAAGGACCAGAACGTGCGCTTCATCGGGCTGTTCGACGTCGTCGGCGAGTTCGGGCTGCCCGGCGAGCACGTCAACGCCGGTCACAACCTGGACATGCCGCCCAACGCCCACAACGTCTTCCACGCGATGGCGCTCGACGAGAGCCGGCTGTTCTTTCCGCTCAAACGGCTTTCGGGCAGCGGACCGACCACCGGCGTCCTGCTGCAGGAAGTCTGGTTCCGCGGCGTGCACTCGGACGTCGGCGGCGGCAACGAGAACCCCTCGCTCAACCCGATCGCGCTCAACTGGCTGTTCCAGAACGCGAAGCGGTGCGGTTTGCCGATTCGAGAGAGCGACGTGCTGGCCAACCTGGCAGGCGCCAAGAAGCCCGCGGCGCTGAGCACGCACAAGATCGACCTCGAGGTGAAGCGGCGCATCCGCGACACCGATCTGCTGCACGCGAGCGTCGTCATCGAGACGGGCGAACGGTTCAACAACCCGCGCGCGGATCTATCGCGCATCGACGACCTCGGGACCATCACCAAGCCGGTGGCCGGCATCGGCTAGCCTCGTGCGTGATACGCTCGGGGTCTTCAAGGAGGACCCCCAGATGACGAGCAAGGTCGCCGTTGCGCTTGCGGTGCTCACATTGACGTTGCTGCCGCGACTCGCCGTCGCGCAGCAGGTGGAAACCGATCGCCTGATCGAATCCGCGCGCGTGCTCGAGGAGGTGCTGTCAGCACCCGACAAGGGCGTGCCCGAAGCCATCGTCGAGCAGGCGAAGGCCATCGTGGTCATCCCCTCCACCGTCAAGGGCGCCCTGCTCATCGGCGCGCAGCGCGGCAAAGGGGTTATGAGCGTCAAGTCGGCGTCGGGCTGGTCGGCGCCAGCATTCGTCACGCTCACCGGCGGCAGCCTGGGGTTCCAGATTGGCGGTCAGGCGACCGACATCGTGCTGGTGGTGGTGAACGAGCGCGGCATCGAGAACCTGGCGCAGAACACGTTCAAGATCGGCGGCGACGCATCGGTGGCGGCGGGGCCCGTCGGCCGCGAGGCGACGGCGTCCACCGACTACAAGCTGCAGGCGCAGATCCTCAGCTACTCGCGCTCGCGCGGCCTGTTCGCCGGCGTCAGCCTGGCGGGCTCGACCATCCGCGCCGACCGCGACGCCAACGAGAAGATCTACGGCGTCGGCTACAGCACGAAGAACGTCGTCGTGGAGCGCAAGGTCGAGCCCACGGCGGCGGCCGAGCCGTGGATCAAGGTGCTGAAGGAAAAGATGTAACGGTCAGGTGGGTCGGGTAGGTCAGGTGAGTCAGGTAGGGAGTCGACCTACCTGACTTTGCTGCCCCGTCCGGCCGTGACGAACAGGAAGGCGCCCCCCGCGGCGAGCACGATCTTCCAGGCGTCGATGCCCGCAATGGTCAGCGGCGACAGCGCCAACGCCAGACCCGCCGCGAGCACCACTCCAACCAGGACGTTGCGCATCGAGCTCAAGACGATACACCGACCTAGTCAGGTGGGTCTGGTAGGTCGGGTGGGCCGGGTGCGGAGTCGGGTGGGTTCGAATGGTCCGGTAGGGACAAGAGCTCTTGCTTTCCCTACCAGCCCTACCTGACCCACCCGCCCCACCTGACCCTATTGCACCTCGTACGCCCCGATGTCGTAGGCGCCGGCCTGCGGCCGCTGAACGCCGTCGCGGTCGGCCGTCACCGCGGTCAGGCGCTCGCCCACGTCGGTGGCCGGCGAGCCCGCGGCCAGGTGATAGTCGTGCGCGCCCGCGTTCACGAAGGCGGCCGTCGTCACCCGCAAGTTCGACGACGCGCGCGCTTCGGGCGTGAGCGCCGGGATCGACAGCAGGTTGCGCACGTCGAGCGTGGCGCTCGGCGCCGACGCCGCCTGGAACGGGCGCGTGACGTTGCGCCCCACGGTGCTGTTCCAGATCCGCAGGTTCTGGATGTTGTCCTCGTAGCGGAACGCCGTCGCCACGTCGTGCACGACCGCGTTCTGCACCAGCACGCGCGCGCCGGTGGCCGGCCCCCGCAGCCGGAACGCAATCTCGGAGTCGAACACCGTGACGCCGTCCACGACGACGTCCACGTGTTCCTTGAGATTGAATGCGGCCATGTTGCGGAGGCCGCCGCGGAAGCCCGACGCGATCGTGTCGCGGATGACGAGGCGCGAGCGCACGCTGGTGGCGGCCGCCTTGGTGTCGATGGCGTTCTCGCCGGGCACCGCGCCGGCGGCGAAGCCGTTCTCGGGCGCCGGCAGCGGCGCCAGCCAGATCTTCGAGCGCTCCACCGTCACCAGATCCCAACCCGGTGCCGCGCGGCCAGGATCTACCTGCAAGCCGTCGCCGGAGAACGTGTGGATCTCGGTGTCGCGGATCGTCAGGTTGCGCACCGCGCCCGCCGCCACGGCGTGCGCGTCGGTGCGCCCGTCAGCGGCGTTCAGCGCATGGTGCAGCAGGCAGCCCTCGATCACCACGCCCTCCGGGTTGTCCATGTCGATCAGGTCCTTGGTGGAGCGGCGCACCTCGGAGTTGCGCAGCAGCAGGAAGTCGCCGCTGCCGGTGACGCGCACGGCGTCGTCGCCGCCGTACTGCCCGTCGAACACGAACCCGTCCACGATCAGGTAGGCGTGGCCCACCGTCAGCACGCGGCCGGCCCGCGTGACGACGGCCGTGCGCGGCGTCGCCGCTCGCAGCGTGATGGGTGCGGCCGCGGCACCGTTCCGGACGCTGAGCAGCGCTTCGTTGTAGGTGCCGGGCGCGACCGTGATCACGTCGCCGGCGCGCGCCGCGTTCAGCGCGTCCTGGATGCGTCCGAACGGAAAGCTGCCGCTGCCGTTGCCCACGCCGCCAGGCGCCACGAAGAAGTCTGCGGTGTGAGCCGGAGCGGCGAGGCCGAGCAGAGCGACGGCGGCCAGCGCGGCCGGCAGCATCCTGAAGCTGGCGCTCACCCCCTCAGTTTACAAACTCGGCGGCGGTCAGTGCTACGGACGCTCGTGCAGCCCCGGGAGTCCGGCCAGGAAGCGCTCGGTGTAGAAGAGCGCCACCTGCGCGCTCAGCCCGTCGGGCAGGATGTCGAACGCATGTTCGGCCCACGGAATCTCGAGGAGCACGACGGGCGCGCTGACCTGGCGCAGCCGTGCCTCGAGCTGGCGCGCGAAGCGCACCTCCACGATGTGATCGCGGCGGCCGTAGACCAGCAACGTCGGCGGGACCTTCGACGACACGTACGTGACGGGCGAAGCGGCCGCGTACCGATCCGGCATCTGGTCCGGCGTCCCGCCGAGATACGTTTCCAGGATCGCGCGCACGTCCAGCGGATCCGGCCGCGGCGGTTCCCGCCACCCGTCGGCCAGAAAGACCGGGCCGTACAAGCTCACCACGCCGGCGACCGCCGGCACGCCAGCCTGATACGCCGCCACGAGCGCAAGTTGCGCGCCCGCCGAGCGGCCCACGAGCACCATCCGCGCCGGATCGGCCCCGAGCTCGCCGGCGTGCGTGCGCAGCCAGGCCAACGCGGCCCGAACGTCGTCGATCTGTGCCGGCCACCGGGCGGCGGGCGCGTGGCGGTAGTCGATGGCTGCCACTACGAACCCGCGCGACGCGAAGTACCGGGCGAACGCCTCGTCGTCGCCGGGCTGGCCGCGCTGCCACGCGCCGCCATAGATCTGCACCAGCAGCGGCGCGTTGCGGACGCCGTCGCGTGCGTAGACGTCGAGGGCCAGCGGCGAGGATCCGGCGATGGCGACGCCGCGGCGCACGGCCGACTCCCCTCGCGCCACGCCGAGCACGAGGTCCCGCAGGCGGAAGGGCGCCGCGCGCCCGAAGTCGCCAGCCGGCACGCCGTCGCTCGCGACCAGCCCAGCCGTGGCCATCGCCGCATCGAACCGCCGCACGGTGGAAGGAAGTTGCGCCATGGGGATCGCGAAGAGCGCGGCGGCGCAAAGCGCCAGAACCGCGGCAGATCGCGACGGGCGCCGGCGTCGCAGTGCCCACGCCGCGGCGGCGACGGCCAGGGCCACGAGGCTCAGCGCCGGGCTCAGCTCGGGTGCCGCGACGCCGAACGGAAGCAGAGCAGAGGCGGGGGCCGGAGCAACCACCCAGATCGCCACGAACGCCAGCACGGCGGCCGCTCCCAACAGGCCCCAGGCGGCCTCCGCCAGCGGCCCTCCCGTCCAAGCGCGAGGGTGTGGCGTCCAACCGGACATGGAGGGTTCAGTCATATGACGCATCACACATCGCAGCACGACACGCGACGGGCTGCCCGAAGCTACACGGCGGCCGTCGTTGTCGCGACCGCGCTGTGCGGGGTAGCCGTGGGCTCGACGTGGCGAGACACGACCGCAGTGCACGCCGCCGGCGCGGCACCTGCGGCTGCGGCTCCCGCTGCCGCCCCGGCAGCACCGGCCGTTGCAGCCGGCGTGTCATCGTACGCCAGTGTCGTCGACCAGGTCACCCCGAGCGTGGTCACCGTTCGCGTCGCCAAGAAGGCGCAGGCCGCGCCCGCCGCGCTCCCGTTTTCCGATCCCCGGTTCCGTGACTTCTTCGGCCGCGGCTTCGACGAGCGCGGCGGCGGCCGCATGCGCGTGCCGCGCCAGGAAGGGTTGGGCTCCGGCGTCATCATCAACGCCGACGGCTACATCCTGACCAACCACCACGTGGTGGACGGCGCCGATCGCGTCGAGGTGGAGCTCGCGGATCGCCGCGTGCTCACGGCCACCGTGGTGGGCGACGACGCGCTGAGCGACCTGGCGGTGCTGAAGGTGCAGGCCACCGGGCTGCGCACGATTCCGCTGGCCGACTCGGACAAGGCGCGCGTGGGCGACGTGGTGCTGGCCATCGGCAACCCGCTTGGCGTCGGCCAGACGGTGACGTCGGGCATCATCAGCGCCAAGGGGCGCACCACTCCCACCGGCGACGGCAGCTTCCAGGACTTCCTGCAGACCGACGCGCCGATCAACCACGGCAACTCGGGCGGCGCGCTGGTGAACCTGCAGGGCGAGCTCCTCGGCATCCCGTCGCAGATCATGTCGCCGTCGGGCGGCAACATCGGTCTGGGCTTCGCCATCCCGTCGAACATGGCGAAGAACGTGATGGGCCAGCTGATCTCGAGCGGCCACGTGCGCCGCGCGAAGCTGGGCGTCACCGTGCAGCCGATCACCGCCGACCTGGCAGCGAGCCTCGGCCTGAGCGACGTGCGCGGCGCACTCGTCAACCAGGTGGAGCCGGGCAGCCCGGCGGAGCGCGCGGGCCTCAGGCAGGGCGACGTGATCACCGAAGTGCAGGGCCGCCGCGTGTCGGACGGCAACGAGCTGCGCAACGCCATCTCGAACATCGCGCCCGGCACGTCGGTGCCGATCAAGGTCGTCCGCGACGGCCGCCCCAGCGATCTCAGCGCGAAGCTGGAGGAGCTGAAGGCGCGCAACGACGATGGCGACGGTCGCGACGAGCGCGGATCGTCCACCTCGCCCGGCCGCTACGGCATGCAGGTGGCACCGCTGACGCCGGAGCTGGCGCGGGAGTATGAGCTGCCGCGGTCGGTGAAGGGCGTGGTCGTGACCGACGTCGATCCGGACGGTGTGGCCGCGGAGAGCGGCGTGCAGCCGAGCGACGTGATCGAAAAGGTCAACGGCCGCTCCACCGCGACGGTCGCCGAGCTGAAGACCGCCATCGAGCGCACCGACGGCAAGCCGGTGCTGATGCTGGTGAACCGGCAGGGTCAGAGCCTGTTCCTGACGCTGCGGCCGGCGCGCTCGTAACCCTCTCTCCACCACCGGCCCGTCCGGCCGCGCACGCTTCACTCCCGTGCGCTGCCGTGGCGGGCCGGGCCCGTTTACTCCCTGCACGCACACGATTCGCTCGGCTGACGTCCGCCGTCCTCAGGCATTTCTGCCTGCGCCGGCGCGACTTCGATGTACAAGCACGCCGGACTTCGGCAGATATGCCCAAGGACGACGGCCGCAGCCCTCGCGTGCGCGTACATGGGTGCCGCCATCGACCCGTGGCGGGTCGGGACGCGCATCGGCGGAAACCGCCCACGCCTCCCATCCTGCCGTGGCTCCCAACGGCCGTGTAAGTACACTGCTGCACACACACATGGAGCAGCCCATCAGCATTGCCGCCACAGCGACGGCGCTTCCCCAGCACGAGATCACCCGGGACGACGTCAAGCGCTACTTCGGCAGCACCTTCGCGATCGACGAACGGCGCCTCAACGCCATGATGGCGATCGTGGACAACGCACAGGTGCGTCGGCGGTTCTTCATCCATCCCGTCGACTACATCATCGAGCCGCGTCCGCTGGCGACGCTGACTCGCGAGTACCAGGAACACTCGATTCAGCTCGGGCAGCAGGTGGCCGAGTCGTGTCTCCAGAAGGCCGGCGTCTCGCCCTCCGACGTCGATCTGCTCATCACGACGTCGTGCACCGGGTTCATGATTCCGTCGCTTGACGCGCATCTGATCAACCGGATGGGATTCCGGCCCGATGTGCGGCGCATCCCGATCACCGAGCTGGGGTGCGCGGCGGGCGCGGCGGCGCTCGGCCGCTCGGCGGATTTCGTGCGCGCGTATCCGAACGCCACGGCACTGGTGGTCGCCGTGGAGCTCCCGAGTCTCACCTTCCAGCGCCGCGATCTGTCGCAGGCCAATCTCATCTCGACGATCCTGTTCGGCGACGGCGCCGCGGCGGCCCTCGTCACCGGCAGGCCGGCGCGCGGCCCGAAGATCCTCGAAGTCGCCAGCCACCTGTTGCCGGACACCATCGACGCGATGGGGTTCGATCTCCAGGGAGACGGCTTCCACATCGTCCTGTCGAAAGAAGTGCCGCAGCTCATTCGCGATCGCATCAAGCAGATCCTCTGCACCACGCTGACACGTCGCGGCCTCACGACGGACGACGTCTCGGCGTTCGTGTTGCATCCCGGCGGCCGCGCGCTGCTGCAGGCGGTGCAGGACGAGCTCGGCCTCACCGAGGAAGACACGCAGCCGTCGTGGACCGTGCTGCGCGAGTGCGGCAACCAGTCGAGCGCGTCGGTGCTCTTCGTGCTCGACGAATGGCTGCGGACGCGCAAGGTGCCGCCAGGAGCGTACGGCGTGCTCGCGGCGTTCGGTCCTGGCTTCAGCGCCGAAACCGCGCTCCTCGAGTGGGACTGACGTTCGCCCCGACCGTCAGCGCCTACCTGGCCGTGGTGGCGGCGGTGGCGCTGCTGCGGTTCGCCGAGCTGGCGATCTCCGCCCGTCACCGGCGCGCGCTCGCCGCCGCCGGGGCGCTCGTGGTGCACGAGCCTCACTTCAAGTGGATGGCGGCGCTGCACACCGCGATCCTCGCCGGTGCGGCCCTCGAGGTGGTGGTACTTCGGCGGCCGTTCGTGCCGGCGCTGGCCATGCCCGCGTTGATGCTCCTCATCGCCGCCACATGGACCCGCTGGTGGGTGATTCAGACGCTTGGCCAGCACTGGAACGTCGGCGTCATGGACTCGACGCGTCAGGGCGTGGTGGACACGGGACCGTACCGGTGGGTGCGGCATCCGAACTACACCGCGGTGTTCGTCGAGCTGCTGGCATTGCCCCTGATCCACACGGCGTGGATCACGGCCGTGCTCGGGACCGTCGCGCACGTCTTCGTGCTGCGGGCGCGCGTCGCCGCCGAGGACCGCGTGCTGCTTGCCAGCGCCGACTACGCGGCGCGCATGGGCGGCAAGCCCTCCTTCTTCCCCACCCGCCTATGACCGGCGTCGTCATCGTCGGCGGCGGAATCGCCGGCGCGTCGCTGGCGACCGCGCTCGGCCGCCACGGCCATGCGGTGGAGCTGTTCGACGCGCAGACGTTCCCTCGTGACAAACCGTGCGGCGAGGGCATCATGCCGGCGGGCGTCTCGGCGCTGCGGCGGCTCGGCGTCCCCGACGGTGCCGGCGGCGTGCCCTTTGACGGCGTGCGGTACCACGTGGGTTCGCGCGTGGCGGTCGGCCGCTTTCCCGCCAGCGCCGAGCACGGCGACCGCGGGCGCGCGCAGCGGCGGCTGGTGCTCGACCAGTGCCTCTTCGAGCTGGCGGCGCGCACGCCCGGCGTCACGGCCCATCAGGGTGTGGCCGTCGAGGGGCCGTCGATCGAGAACGGACGCGTCGCCGGTGTTCACGTCAACGGCGTCGTGCAGCGCGCGGCGCTGGTGATCGCCGCCGACGGCGCCCACTCGCGCTTCCGCCATCGCCTCGGGCTCAACGTGCCGGTGCCGCGCTCTCGCATCGGCGCGCGGCGCCACTACCGGCTGGCCGGCCGCACGGCGCCGCCGTGGGTGGATATTTTTCTGGGTCCCTCGCACGAGTTCTATGTCACGCCGCTGCCCGGCGATGAAGTACTCGTGGCGTTGCTCGCGGAGGCTGACGCGGTTCATCCGCCGCTCGAGCCGGTGTTCGATCGGTGGCGGGTCGAGCCGCCGGCGCTGCGCGAGCTGCTCGAAGGCGCGGAGCCGATCAGCCCGTTACAAGCCACGCCGCTCGCTGCCGCCGCGCGGCATGGCTTCGCGCCCGGCGTGGTGTTGCTTGGCGACGCCGCCGGCTTCATCGATCCGATTACCGGCGGAGGAATTGCGCAGGCGCTCGTGACGTCGGAGCGCCTCGCGCACTTCATCGCCGCCCACGGCGTCGAGCACGCCGACCGCTGGCTGCCGGCGTTCGAGCGCGAACGTCGGTCGCTGCTGCGCGATTACCGTCTGCTGACGCGTGGCGTCCTCGGGCTCGCGCGCCGTCCCGCACTGGCGCGCGCCGCGCTGGCCGGCCTGTCGTGGACGCCGCCGCTCTTCTCGCACCTCGTGGGCGTGTCGGCGGGGACGAGGAGACTCTTTGGCCTAAGGCTTAAGGCTTAGGGGCGGCCCACCCAAAGGAAGCGAACCGAGGCCATCGCAAACGCGAACAGCGCACCGCCCCAATAGGTGGAGATGTACGACCGAGTCTGCCCGCGCCGCTCTCTCCAGCGTCCAACACCTTCCATGGCCACAGCGCTCAGCAGCGGTGATACCAACAAGCTGACGCCCGGCAACGGGCCAGGTGCGAACAGGCGAGTGGGCCAGACCACGCTGGTCAACACGCCGCCCAACCCGCCCAACAGGATGATGCCAAGCCCCGCAAGAAGCGGGTGGGCGCGGCCGCGCTGACGAATCGAGTCGCCAACGGAATGAACACCGACCTCGATCAGAAGCTCGCCGGTGATCTGAAGAAGAAGCTCCCAGACGAGCGTCAGAACGAGCTCCAGGATGATCTCGATGGTTGGCTCCTGTTCCGAACGACGAACAAACCTGACGCCAGGTTCAATCCAGCTCCCAGCTCCCCAGCCCCCCACCACGATCTATATAGAGAAGC
>DASRPM010000103.1:0-23786 GCA_035646375.1 Vicinamibacterales bacterium | reverse complement strand
CCGGACGCCGGATCATCGCGTCCAGGTCGGCGCCGGCGGGCACCATCGGGTACACGCTGTCCTCCTGCTCCACGCGGAAGTCCATCACCACCGTGCCTTCGTCCTGGCGCGCGCGCTGCACCGCCTCGAGCACGTCGGAGCGCTTGTCGACCCGCAACCCGAGCAGGCCGTGGGCTTCGGCGAGCTTCACGAAGTCGGGGCTGCGGAGCGGGGTGGCGGCATAGCGGCGATCGTAGAAGAACTCCTGCCACTGCCGCACCATGCCGAGGAAGCCGTTGTTGATGATGGCCACGTTGACCTTCACGCCCTCCTGGGCCGCGGTGGTCAACTCGGCCTGGGTCATCTGGAAGCCGCCGTCGCCGACGATCGCCCACACCTCGGCGTCGGGCCGCGCCATCTTGGCGCCGATGGCCGCCGGCAGGCCGAAGCCCATCGTGCCCAGACCGCCGGACGTGATGAGCGTGCGCGGCGCCTCGTGCTTGTAGTACTGCGCCTCCCACATCTGGTGCTGGCCGACGTCGGTCGCGATGATCGCGTTGCCGTCGGTGATGCGCCAGATGTCGTTGATGACGTGCGGCGCGTACAAGTGGCCGTTGTCCGGGAGCGTCTGGATGTCGCGCACCGCCGCCGTGCCCTTCATCGAGCCGATGTACTTGAGCCACGGCTCGTGGTCGTGCTTCCCGACCACCTCGAGCAGATCCTTCAGCGCCTCGCGCAGGTCGGCGCAGATGGCCGCGTCGGCGCGGACGTTCTTGTGGATCTCCGACGGGTCGATGTCGATGTGGATCTTCTTGGCGTTGACGGCGTAGGTCTTGAGGTTGCCGGTGACGCGGTCGTCGAAGCGCATGCCGAAGGCCAGGAGCAGGTCGGCCTCCTGGATGGCGTGATTCACCCACGCCTCGCCGTGCATGCCCATCATCCCGATGTTGAGCGGGTGGCTGGCCGGGAAGCCGCCGAGGCCGAGCAGCGTCATCGCCACCGGCGCGTTGATCTGTTCGGCGAACGTCTTCACCTCGCGCATCGCGCCGCTCTGCAGGATCCCCTGCCCCGCCAGGATCACCGGCTTGCGCGACTGCTTGATCAGATCAACGGCCTTCATGAGCTCGGACTTGCTGGCGCCGAGCGGCGGACGGTAGGCGCGCATCTGCACGGGCGTCTTGTCCCAGGCGAACTCCATCTTCGCCTGCTGCGCGTCCTTCGTGATGTCCACGAGCACCGGGCCTGGCCGTCCCGATTTGGCCAGATGGAACGCTTCCTTCATCGCCGGCATGATCTCTTCGATGCGCGTCACGAGGTAGCTGTGCTTCGTGTTCGGCAGCGTGATGCCGGTGATGTCGGTCTCCTGGAAGGCGTCGTAGCCAATCAGCTTGCTCGGCACCTGGCCGGTGATGCACACCATCGGCACCGAGTCCATCATCGCGGTGGCAATGCCGGTGACCATGTTGGTGGCCCCGGGTCCCGACGTGGCAATCGCGACGCCGACGCCACCGCCGGCGCGCGCGTACCCGTCGGCCATGTGCGTCGCGCCCTGCTCGTGCCGCACGAGGACGTGACGGACCGGGTAGTCCAGCATGGCGTCGTAGGCCGGGAGGATGGCGCCGCCCGGGTAGCCGAAGACGGTGTTCACGCCTTCGTGAACCAGGCATTCCCAGATGATCTGCGCACCGGTGCGTGGGCTCGGCATAGACCAGCAGTGTGCCCCGTGGGACGGCATCAGTCAAATTGATAGTCCTTCAGACACCATAAGCGTCCTGAATCAAGGCCACCTCCTGGTCATTCTTACCGTCCCGATGGCAGTTTCATCCGGCGGGGCCGCCCGAATCGGGCGAGAAATCGTGAAATTCAGGCCCGAAGGGTGCCAGAGTGCCCCTGGTCCGATCCTTGAAGCTCGAGTGGTCGAGGTGCGTTAGATGACCAGACTCTGGACGATTCCCGCGCTTGCCGCCGTGCTGACGGTGGGGGCTTGCTCGAAACAGACCACCGAGGCTCCGCCGGCGCCCGCCGATCCGACCGCACCGGTGGCGCAGGACGCGCCTGCCGAGCCCGCGCCGACGCCCTCGACGGCCCCGCCTCAGGCCACCGCTCCTCGCGCGGCGGCGCCGCCACGCCCGCGCGCGTCGGTCGAACCCGCCCCGCTGCCGAACTCCGCGAAGCCACCGGCAGTGCGCGAGCCGGCGGCGCCGCCGAAGCCGACGGCCCGCGAGGCCACCGTTGCGTCGGGCACCGAGCTGCCTCTCGAGCTCCTGACGCCGTTGAGCACTGAAACCGCCGCCGTCGAAACCGAGGTGCGGGCGCGCCTGAAGCAGGCCGTGACCGTCAACGGCGAGACCGTCGTTCCGAACGGCGCCACGCTGATCGGCTCCGTGACCGAGGTGGAGCGCGCCGGCCGCGTGAAGGGCCGTGCGCATCTCGCGATGCGATTCACCGAAGTGACCTACTCCGGCGAGCGGCACCGCATCAACACCGCGCCGCTCACGTTCGAGGGCGAGGCCACCAAGAGCGAGGACGCCACGAAGGTTGGCGCCGGCGCCGGCATCGGCGCGGTGATCGGAGGCATCCTGGGCGGAGGGGGTGGCGCCGCGAAGGGCGCGGCCATCGGTGGTGCGGCCGGCGGCGGCGCCGTGCTCGCCACGCGTGGCAAGGAAGTGGAGCTTGCGTCCGGGACGGCGCTGACGGCCGTGCTCGCGGCTCCGCTGACGGTGACGATAGAAGACTAGCCGGCTCCCGACTCCCGGCTCCCGGCCTGAAAAGAAAAAGGGCGGGTCCTCTGGACCCGCCCACCTACCTGACCTACCTGACCCACCCGACCTACCTGACCTGGGGCGTCAGCCTATCTTCTGCATCGCGCCGAGGAAGTCGGCGTTCGACTTCGTCTTTCCGAGCTTGTCAAGCAGCAGCTCCATCGCCTCGACGCCGGAGAGCGGGTTGAGGACCTTGCGCAGCACCCAGATGCGGTTCAGGTCTTCGCGCGCGATCAGCAGTTCTTCCTTGCGCGTGCCGCTCTTCGTGATGTCGATGGCCGGGAACACGCGCTTGTCGGCGAGCTTGCGATCCAGGTGGATTTCGCTGTTGCCGGTGCCCTTGAACTCTTCGAAAATCACGTCGTCCATGCGGGAGCCGGTGTCGATGAGCGCCGTGGCGACGATGGTGAGCGACCCGCCGTCCTCGATGTTGCGCGCGGCGCCGAAGAAGCGCTTCGGCTTCTGCAGCGCGTTGGAGTCGAGACCGCCCGACAGCACCTTGCCCGATGAGGGCGCCACGGTGTTGTAGGCACGCGCCAGGCGCGTGATCGAGTCGAGCAGGATGAGCACGTCCTTCTTGTGCTCCACCAGACGCTTGGCCTTCTCGATGACCATCTCGGCCACCTGCACGTGGCGCTGCGCGGGTTCGTCGAAGGTGGAGGAAATCACCTCGCCCTTGACCGAGCGCTGCATGTCGGTGACCTCTTCCGGCCGCTCGTCGATGAGCAGCACGATGAGGAACACCTCGGGGTGGTTTTCGGCCACCGACTTCGCGATGCTCTGTAGCAGCATCGTCTTGCCGGTGCGCGGCGGCGCCACGATGAGCCCGCGCTGGCCCTTGCCGATCGGCGTCATGAGGTCCATGACGCGGGCCGACAGATTGTCGGCGCCCATCTCCTGCCGGATCATCTCCTGCGGATAGAGCGGCGTCAGGTTCTCGAAGAACACCTTCTCGCGGGCGCGGTCGGGAGCCTCGAAGTTGACCGCCTCGACCTTGACGAGCGAGAAGTAGCGCTCCCCTTCGCGCGGCGGCCGGATCTGCCCGGACACGGTGTCGCCGGTGTGCAGGTCGAAGCGCCGGATCTGCGAGGGCGACACGTAGATGTCGTCCGGGCCGTGCAGGTAGTTGTAGTCGGGCGCGCGCAGGAACCCGAAGCCATCGGGCAGCAGCTCGAGCACGCCCTCGGAGAAGATGAAGCCGCTCTGTTCGGTCTGCGCCTTGAGGATCTGGAAGATCAGATCCTGCTTGCGCATCCCGGTGGCGCCCTCGACGTTCAGGTCCTTGCCAACCTGCGTCAGCGCCTGGATGCCCATGTCCTTGAGGACGGAGATGTTCAGGCTGGGGCGCTGTGGCGCCGTGGGCGCCGCAGGTGCGGGTGCTCCCGGTGCCGCTCCGTTCGCCGCAGGTGCTGCGGCGCCGCTGGGGGCGGGACCGCTACTCTCGGGCGCCGCGGCATCGACGTCGGCTTGCGGCGGGGGCTGACGGGGCGGCGACGGCTCGGCGGATGGACCTCGCGGTCCTCCCTCACCCTGGCCGCGGTGCGGCCGATCGGAGTCCGCGGATTCCCTGGGACGGCGGTCGGAAGACCGACCCGGCCCGTGACGTCTCGGGTTGCTGGGCATTGTTTCTCGGAGGTTTCTCGGAGGTTTCTCGGAGAGTTCTCGAAGACGTTGTGTGCTGGTGAGCGAATCGGACGCGTTCGCGCCGGAGCGTGGATGAACAGTCGGAGTATAGGAACCGGCCCCGCGGACTGTCAAGAACGGAACGAAACAGGCCCTGTCAGCGCATGAGCACGACCGGGAGCACGACGCCAACGAGGGCCACCGCGACCGCCAGGCCGTACACCAGCCCCACCGCGGCCGTGCGCCACAGGCCGCCCGCACGCGAGACACCGTAGGCGCGGCGGAGCGCCCTCCCGAAATAGACGCCGATGAACACGAGCGTCGCGAAGCCGATTGCTGCCTGCACGCCGCCCCACGGCAGCAGCCGTCCCAACGCGGCCACCGTCAGCGCCAGGAACCACGCGGCATGCACGTGCAGCGCGAAGTACACGTGCTGCGGGTAGTTGTGCCCGGAGCCGCGGGTCACGAGCGCGAGCATCGCGGCGAAGAGCGGCACCAGGATGAACATCACCCGCGGCACCCAGAGGACCACCGCCTCGCCCACCGCTTCCTCGAGCTCCTGCTGGTTCGCAAAGCCGTACCGCCGCAGTTCTTCCGGATCGGACGAACGCCGTTCGTTTCTCCAGCTGAACGACGAGCCGCCGCCCTTCGCCGCACCGACGGTGACCCGGAAGTCCAGTCCGGGCGCGAACGCCGCGGTGCCGAAGTACATCAGGCTGCACACCAGGTAGAGCCGCAACGGTGTGACAAAGCTGGCGCGCCGGCCGGCGAACAGCTCTCGTGTCAGCGTTCCGGGCGACAGCGCGAGCAGTTTCATCGACCGCAGGAGCTTCCCGTCCAGGTGGAGGAACTCGTGCGTCACCTCGTGCAGCACGTCGCCCATCGAAGGGTTGACCGGCGCGTTCTTCTGGCCGCAGCTCGCGCAGTAGGCGCCGGACAGCGCGGCCCCGCAGTTGGGACACTCAGTCAGGTGTACTGCGCTGGAGGACATGCCGGGCGCCTCAGTATTCGCTCGGACGCTTTCCTGCTCCCATGATGCTGCAGGCCGCGATCACGTTGAGCCCGCGGCGGCGCGCTTCGGCCAGGACGTCGTCGGCGTCGGCCCCGGGGTTGAGCCAGATTTCGGGGATCTGCTTCGTCTGGAACTCGTCGAGCAGCCGCAACGCGACGTCGGGCTGCACGTACACCGTGGCCATGTCGATGGGGCCCGGGACGTCGAGCACCGAGGCGTAGGTGCGCTCGCCTTCCACGTCGGTCTCGTGCGGGTTGATCGGAATCACCCGGTGCCCCGCGTCGCGGAACGCGCGCACGGCCTTGTTGCCAAACTTGAGCCGATCGCGCGACGCGCCAACCACGGCTATCACCTGCGGCATGCCCCCATTATCACGTGCTTCGCTACAATGGCTCGCGGTGCGGCGGCCGGTTCTCACGCTCCTGTTGTTTTCCTTCCTCACCTTCGGGATCGGCCTTGGCGGCCAGGCGATCACCGAAGCCGACGAGGCGTACTACGCCGAGGCCGCGCGCGAGATGGTCACGTCGGGCGACTGGCTGACGCCGCACTTCAATTACGAAGACCGCTGGCAGAAGCCGGTGCTCTACTACTGGCTCACCGCGCTGGTCTACCGGGCGACGGGACCGGGTGAAGGCGCGGCCCGCCTCTGGTCCGCGCTGTCCGGTGCCGGCCTGGTGCTGCTCGTCTGGGCGACGGCATCGCGGACGGCCTCGACGCGCGGGCACGCGTGGCTGGCCGGCGCCATCACGGCCACCTGCTACGGCTACTTCGCCATGGCGCGCTCGGCGCTGCCCGATCTGCCGCTCGCCTTCTGCATCACGCTCGCGGTGAGCGCCGTGTTCGCGGCATTCGACACGGCCGGGCGAGGCGCCCTCCGCTGGTGGCTGCTCGCCGGCGCCGCGACCGGGCTTGGCTGCTTGATGAAGGGACCGGTGGCGATCGTCGTGCCGGTGCTGGCCATCGCCGTGCCGTGGTGGCTGGAGCGCCGGACGCTCGACATCCGCTGGAGCCACGTAGCGGCCGCCGCGGCGCTCGGCGCGGCCGTCGCGCTGCCGTGGTATGTGGCGATGATCGCGCGGCACGGCATGGCCTATGTGGACAGCTTCCTGGTGGGCGACAACCTCGAGCGGTTCACCACGACGCGGTTCAACGACAGCCGGCCGGTGTGGTTCTACCTGCCGGTCATCGCCGGCGGCCTCATGCCCTGGTCGGCATTCGGGATCGCGGCGGCCACCGCGGGCGCCGCGGCGCTCGCGCGCCGGCAGTGGCGCCCGTCACGCGGCGACGTCCGGCTGCTGGCCTGGGCCGTCGTGCCGACGCTCTTCTTCGTGGCCTCGGTCGGCCAGCAGCCGCGCTATGTGCTGCCGGTGCTGCCGCCGCTCGCGATCCTGGCGGCGCGCGCCATGGGCACGCGCATCGAGGCCGCCGGCGACGGGCAGCGCGCGCCGGCGCTCACGGCGGCCACCTGGCTCACGGCCGCTGTGTTCGTCCTGTCGGCGGCGCTGCTCTACCGGCTGCAGCCGCTGCTCGAGGAGACGCCACCGGCGATCCTCGCCTTCTCCGCCATCGGCATGGCCGCCAGCGGCGCCGCGCTCGCCATCGTGGCGCTGCGGCGGATGTGGACGGCGCTGCCCCTCGCGTCCGCCGCGGCGGCCACGACGCTGCTGCTCGGACTGCAGTTCAGCGTGCTCGCGCCCGGCCGGCCGGCCGCCGTCGAACGGATGGCCGCCTTCGTCACCGCCCACCGCACCGGCGGCGAGCCGCTCGGCTCGCTGCACGCGTTCACGCGCAATCTGATCTTCTACACCGGCGTCAAACAGCTCGACCTCGTGGACGTCGAGGGCGCGAAGCGGTTTCTCGCCTCGGATGGCCGTGTGCTCGCGGTGCTGCGGGAGCGCGACCTGCCGGCGGCGTCCGCTGGCGCGCCCGCGCGCGTCCTCGCGCGCGTGCGCCACCTCAACACCGCCAACCTCCGGTTGCGCAGCGTGCTCAATCCCGACCCGGCGATCGAGCTCGAAACGATCGTACTGGTGGCGAATAAATAGGCCTTTGGCCTTCGGCCTTAGGACTCTGGAAAGATCTTCCCCGGGTTGAGGATTCCAGCCGGATCAAACGCCTGCTTGACGCGCCGCATGAGCGCGATTTCGTCCCGCGAGAGCTCGATCTCCAGATAGGGCGCCTTGGCGAAGCCGATGCCGTGCTCGCCGCTGATCGACCCTTCGAGGGCCACGACGCGCGTGAAGAGCTCGCGCTCGGCCACTTTGGCGCGCGCCATCTCCGCGGCGTCGCCCGGCTGCAGCATCAGGTTGACGTGAATGTTGCCGTCGCCGGCGTGCCCGAAGCACGCGATGCGCAGCCCGTGCGCGGACTTGAGCCGCTCGACCTCCTCGAACAGCTCCGGCACCCGCCCTCGCGGCACGACGACGTCGTGATTGATCTTCACGAGACCCGTCGCGCGCAGCGCCAACGAGAGCTGCCGCCGCACGGCCCAGAGCTCGTCGCGCTCCGTCTCGCTGCCAGCCCGCGTGATCGCCAGCGCGCCCGACGCGGCGAGCGCCGACGAGGCGCGGTCGATCTCCTCCTGCACCGCGGCGGGAACGCCGTCGGCCTCCACGATGAGGAGCGCCGACGCGCCCGGCGCCACCGGCCGGCCGACGTGCGCCTCGACCGCCCGCAACGAATCGCCGTCGATGAGCTCGACCGCCGCGGGAATCACGCCGAGCCGCACGAGCGCGGTGACGCCGTTGACCGCCCCGCGGATGTCGGCAAACGACGCCGACACGGTCGCGGTCGCGGGCGGCTTCGGCAGCAGGCGCAACGTGATGCGCGTGACGATCGCCAGCGTGCCTTCCGAGCCGACGAGGAGCTGCGTCAGGTCGTAGCCGACGACGTTCTTCACCGCCTTCGATCCGGTGTGGATGATCTCGCCGGTTGGCAGCACCGCTTCGAGCGCGAGGACATAGCGCTTCGTGGTGCCGTACTTGAACGCCCGCGGGCCGCCGGCGCACTCGGCGACGTTGCCGCCGATCGACGACGACTCGAGGCTGGCGGGGTCCGGCGGGTAGTAGAGGCCGCGCGCCTCGACCGCGCGCTGCAGGTCGCCGGTGATGACGGCCGGCTCGACCACGACGGTCAGATTGACTTCGTCGATCTCGAGGATGCGATTGAGGCGCTCGACGGACAGTACGACGCCGCCGTGTGTCGGGACCGCACCCCCGGTATAGCCGGTGCCGGCGCCGCGTACGACGAGCGGCACGCGGTGCTGCTGACAGAGGCGCGCCACGGCGACGACCTGCGCCGTGTCGGCCGGGCGCACGACGAGGTCCGGCGGGTGGCCGAGACCGAGCGCGTCGGCCGCGTGGGCGTCGAGCGTGGCGGGATCGTTGGAAACGCCGCGCTCGCCGAGCGCCGCGCGCAGCGACTCGACGAACGCGGACGGGAGTGGCATGACTGTGTCGCCGCCCTGGCGGACGGCGTCTCCTGCTGCCCTAGCGGGCGGTGGCGTGCTGCAGCGACTCGGCGAAACGCAGGATGCGCGTGGCGCCCTCGCGCAGCTGTTCCATCGAGGTCGCGTACGAGATGCGCAGGTAGCCCGGCGCGTCGAACGCTTCGCCCGGCGTCACCACGACGTGCTCCTTCTCGAGCAGCGCCTGCGCGAAATCGGTGGACGTCGTTCCCGGCGCCAGCAACCCGCTGATGTCCGGGAACAGGTAGAACGCGCCCTTCGGCTTCACGCACTTGATGCCGGGGTGCGCCGTCAGCCAGGCGTGGATGTTGTCGCGCCGGCCGCGGTACTCGTCGAGCATCGCCGTCACCGCGTCCTGCGACCCGCTGACCGCGGCGAGCAACGCCTTCTGCGTGATCGAGTTGATGTTCGACGTGGTCTGCCCCTGGATGATGTTGAAGACCGAAGTCAGTTCCTTGGGCGCAATCGTCCAGCCGGCGCGCCAGCCGGTCATGGCGTAGCTCTTCGAGGCCGATCCGCACAGCACCGTCCTGGCGCGGTTGCGGTCGAAGAGTGCCTTCGGCACGTTGTGCGGCACGGTCTCGTAGATCAGCTGCTCGTAGCAGAGGTCCACGATCGTCCAGATCCCGCGCTTGGCGGCCTCGTCCGCAATGGCGGCGACGACGCTCTCTTCGATCAGCGCGCCCGTCGGGTTGCTCGGCGTATTGAGGAGGATCGCCTTGGTCTTCGGCGTAATCTTCCCGAGAATCGCCTCCGCCGACACGGCGAAGCCGTCCTCCGAGCTCGTCTGCACGATCACCGGCACCGCGCCCACGAGCTTCACCTGCTCGGGGATCGTCGGCCAGTACGGCGCGTGCGTGATCACCTCGTCGCCGGGATTGAAGAGCGCGAGCGCCGTGTTGAAAAGCGCCTGCTTGCCGCCGAACGTGAGGAGCACTTCCGCCGCGGTGACGTCCACGCCGTAGTCGCGCTTGTAGCGCCCGCAGATGGCTTCACGCAGCTCGGGAATGCCCGCTGCTGCCGTGTAGCGCGTGAAGTTGGCGTCGATGGCCGCCTTGGCCGCCTCTTTCACGTGCTCCGGCGTCGGGAAGTCCGGCTCGCCGGCGCTGAAGTCCACCACGCTGTGCCCCGCCCTGCGGAGCCGTTCGGCTTCGGCCGCCACCTTCAGCGTGGCCGACACCTGAACCGATGACATACGGTCTGCAAACATACCCATCTGAAATCCCCTGCTAGTGGCTCTTGACGCCCTTCTTCTCGTGCATCGCCTTCTCGACGGCCGACGGCACCAGGCCGCGGACGTCGCCGCCCAGGCTGAACACTTCCTTGATCAGCCGCGAGCTCAGATACGTGTACTGCTCGGCCGGCATCATGAACACCGTCTCGAGCGTCGGCTCCAGGTGGCGGTTCATCAACGCCATCTGGAACTCGTATTCGAAGTCCGATACGGCGCGGATGCCGCGCACGATGGCGCTCGCCCGCCGCCGCCGCGCGTAGGCGACGAGCAGCCCGTCGAAACTCTCGACCTCGATGTTCGGGTACTCGCGGAACACCTCGCGGATGATGCCGATGCGCTCGTCTGGCGAGAAGAGCGGCTGCTTCTCCGGATTCACCAGCACCGCCACCACGATGCGCTCGAACAGGTGCGCGCTGCGCAGGATGATGTCGACGTGCCCGTTGGTGAGCGGGTCGAACGATCCGGGGAAGATCGCCAGGCGGCCGTTCGGCGGTTCGGCAGGGCTCATCGCGTCTCAGCCTCATGCTCGCCGTTGGCGGCGAGCGCGTAGAACGTCAGCGTGCTGTCACCGGCCCGCAGGTCGCGCACGCGCTTCAGCGACCTCACGTCGTCCGGCTCGCGCCGCGTCGCCCGCTCCAGCACCAGCATGCCGCGCTCGGACAGGCATCCGGCGGCGGCATCGAGGGCGTCGCGGAGCTGCGGCAGCGAGTACGGCGGATCGAGCAGGATCAGGTCGAAGCGCGGGCCGTGGGCGAGGCGCCTCAACCACTCCACGGCGTCCCCGACGTGAATAGTATAGTCCGCCTCCACGCCCCAGGCCTGCCCCGCGCGCGTGATCATGTCGGTCGCGCGGCGATCCGATTCCACGAACACGACGTGCGCGGCGCCGCGGCTCAGCGCCTCGAATCCGAGCGCGCCGGTCCCGGCAAAGCCGTCGAGCACGCGCGCGCCCTCGATGCGGGGCGCCAGCACGTTGAAGAGCGTCTCGCGCAGGCGATCGGAGGTGGGCCGCAGCCCCGCCCATGAGGGCGACGCGAGGCGCCGTCCTTTGAGGTGTCCGGCGATGATCCGCACGCTAGCGAGGCTCCGCCTCGGAGGTGACAAGCATGAAGGCTCCGCCTCGCTAGAACAGTATCTACTTGCCCGCCCTCCGGGCGGGCGTTTAGCCAACTTGGATGAGACCGAACTGCGCGTCCCACTTGTCGCGGACGAAGGCCGTCAGCGCCGGCGACAGCCCTGCCTCGACCTGCCGCCGCGCCTCCCCGTGGGCTTCTTCCATGATGTCGCGGTCGCGTACGAGGTCCCCGGTGCGGAGCTTCGGCAGCCCCGACTGCCGTGTGCCGAAGAAGTCGCCCGGTCCACGCAGCTCGAGATCGCGCTCGGCAATCGCGAAGCCGTCGTTCGTCTCGGCCATCGTCCGCAGCCGCTCGCGCGCGTCGTCGCTCCACGGCGCCTGATAGAGCAGGATGCAGTGCGAGTCCCACTCGCCGCGGCCGATCCGTCCGCGGAGCTGGTGCAGCTGCGAGAGGCCGAAGCGCTCGGCGTGCTCCACCACCATCACCGTGGCGTTGGGCACGTCCACGCCGACCTCGACGACCGTCGTGGACACGAGCACCTGCACGGCGCCCGACATGAAGGCCTGCATCACCTGGTCCTTGGCGTCCTGCTTCATGCGCCCGTGCAGCAACGCCACGCGCCGGCCGGGAAACACCTCGGCCTGCAGGTGATCCGCCATCTCGGTGGCCGACTTCAGATCGACCTTCTCCGACTCCTCCACGAGCGGATAGATCACGTAGACCTGGCGGCCCTTGTCGATCTCGGCGCGCAGCAACTCGTACACCTCGTCCCGGCGCGACTCGGGCTTGACCCAGGTCCGCACCGGCTTCCGCCCCGGCGGCAGCCCCGTGATTTTCGACACGTCCAGCTCGCTGTAGTCGGTGAGCGCCAGCGTGCGCGGAATCGGCGTCGCGGTCATCAGCAGCACGTCGGGGCGCAGCCCCTTCTCCTGGAGCGCCGCCCGCTGCGCCACGCCAAAGCGGTGCTGCTCGTCGATCACCACGAGACCCAGCGCGTGGAACTTGATGGCGTCCTGCACGAGCGCGTGGGTGCCCACCACCAGGTTCGTGGTGCCGCGCTCGAGATGCGCCAGGATCGTGTGCCGCTGCAGACCCGGCGTGCTGCCGGTCAGCAGGTCCACGCGGAAGCGCGTCTGCGAGAGCAGCCGCGCGATGGTCGAGTAGTGCTGCTTGGCCAGGATCTCGGTGGGCGCCATGAAGGCCACCTGCAGCCCGTTCTCCATCGCCACGACGGCGGCGAGGAGCGCCACGATCGTCTTGCCGGCGCCCACATCGCCCTGCAGCAGCCGGTTCATCGGCGTCGGCAGGCACAGGTCATCCACGATCTCCTTGATGGCCGTCCGCTGGCCCGGGGTGAGGTGAAACGGCAGCACCCGCGCCGCCGACTGCCGGATTCGATCGTCCACCGCGATCTGATGCGGCTTGCGCTCCACGCTCGTCTCGTGGCGCCGCCACGCGTGGCCGATCTGAAACAGGAAGAACTCCTCGAAAATGAGGCGCCGCTGCGCCGGCGTCCGAAACGCGTTGAGCTCGGCGACACTCGCCTCGCTCGCCGGGAAATGGCTCGCCTCGATGGCGGGGCGCCGCGCCATGAGGTTCTGGCGGCCGCGCAGCTCCGGATCGAGCAGGTCGGGCAGTTCCGCCGGCAGCACGTCGAGGGCGTGGCGCACCAGCTTCCGCTGCATGTTCGGGGTGACGGTCCCGGTGCGCTCGTAGAACGGCACGATGCGCCCGACGTGCAGCCCCGACAGATCGTCCGAGACGATCTCGAACTCCGGGTTGAGGAAGTGCAGCCCGCTCGAATCCAGCTTGACCTCGCCGAACACGACGACGGTCGTGTGCGGCTGGATGATGTCGGCGAGGTACGGCTGGTTCATCCACGAACAGCGGATGCCGCCGCTCGCGTCGCCGAGCACGGCGTGGAAGATGCGGAAGCCGCGCCGCCGCGTGGTGGCCACGTGCGCGCTCTTGATCTCGCCGAACACGGCCGCCTTGGTGCCGGGGCGCAGCGAGGCGATCGGCTGCATGCGGCTGCGGTCCTCGTACCGGAACGGCAGCCGGTAGAGCAGATCTTCCACGGTCGCCAGCCCCGCCTTCTTCAGATCGGCGCCTTTGCGGGGGCCAACGCCCTTCAGGTATTGCAGCGGACTATCGAGCGGATCGGTCACGAGACGAGTCGCGGGTTGGGACGCCGCCAAGGCCGGCGCTCGCGGGCGATGGGCCGCCTGAAGGCGGCCCCTACTATTGCACGACGACGAGCTGGCCGCGGCCGACGTCGATCGACCGGATGCGCGCCGGCAGCTCGAACGAGGACTCGAGGCTGATCGGCTTCTTCTGATCCGGCGACGCCGTGTAGACCGACACGAGCTCCTGCACCAGCGCCTTCGGCACCGGCACGCCGGCCACTTCCGCCGACTTCATCTCGAACTGGCCGCGGCCGTCGCGCGCCCGCAAGGTCCCGGTCACTGCCACCGGCACCTTGCCGCCGAGATAGCTCCAGATGTCGAGCATGCCGCCTTTCGATCGCTGCTTGCCGAGCGCCTCGAGGTCGACCATCGCGACACCGCGCATCGTGCCGTCGCCAATCATCGTCACGGTGGGGCTGCTCAGCCCCTGCGGCAGGTACGGCCGCCCGCGAAACACGAACCACGAATTGACCTCGTCTTCGCTCACCTCGGTCTTGCGGACGCCGGTGGCCGGGCCCTGGGCACCGCGCTGCGTGATTTGCGTGATTTTCCGGGCGAGGGAATCCGCGTGCTGACGCGACGCGGTCGAGGCCCGCAGGGTCGCTGCGGCGGCCGTCACGGCAAGCGCGAGAACAATGACGACGGGGGTGCGGAATCGCATGACACACCTGTCTGGCAAACCGGCTTCACGCCGGTTCGCCCGCCTGGCAAACCGGCTCTGATGTTGTTCGCTCTTTCGACGAATCGTCCCGGACACCGGTTGTTTCGAGTGTAGCACCGGGCCGGGCTTGTTCTTCGCCTTATCTTCGCATATAGTCACGGGCCGACGACCGCTGTATCGGCGGCGAAGGAGAACGGCTGTGCTCCCACTGACGAAACGGCAGCGCGAGATTCTCGACTACCTGAACGAGTTCATCCAGCGCCACGGTTACGCGCCGAGCCTCGAGGAGATCGGCCGCCAGTTCAGCCTCTCGTCGCTCGCCACCGTCCATAAGCACCTCACCAACCTGCAGGAAAAGGGATTCATACGGCGTGCCTGGAATCGCAGCCGATCGGTCGAGCTCGTACCGGCGCGCGTCGGCGGCCGCGCCATCGAACTGCCGATGCTCGGCTTCGTCGCGGCCGGCGCCCCCATCGAGGCGGTGCCGGGGAGCGAGACGATTGCGGTCCCCGAGTCGATGGCCGGCAAGCGCGACAGCTACGTGCTGCGCGTCCGCGGCGACTCGATGATCGACGAACAGATCCGCGACGGCGATTTCGTCATCGTCGAGGACCGCAAGTCGGCCGACAACGGCGAGATGGTGATCGCGCTCATCGGCGGCCAGGACGTCACGCTCAAGAAGTTCTATCGCGACAACGGCAAGATCCGTCTTCAGCCCGCCAACCCGTCGATGCAGCCGATGCTCTTCGACCCGGACAACGTCCAGGTCCAGGGCGTCGTCGTCGGCGTGATGCGACGGTATTGATGTAGGGGCCGCCTTCAGGCGGCCAGGGCCGGCGGAAGCCGGCCCCCACAGCGGCGGGGGATACTATCGGGCATGAGCGATCAGCAGCCCCCCGACCGCAAGCAGATCAACTTCTCCATCGTGCCCGACGAGCAGCCAGGCGAGGCGCGCACCTACGCCAACTTCTGCTCCATCGCCCACACGCCATTCGACTTCACGCTGACCTTCTGCGAGGTGATGCCCCTCTCGGAACGCGAGCTGAAGGAAGCCGAAAAGGACCACGTGGTCCGCGCCCCGGTCCGATCGCGGGTCGTCGTGCCGGTGCAGTTCGTCCCCAATCTCATTGCCGCGCTGCAGGAGCACCTCCGTGTGTTCGGGGAGAGCTACTCCAACGTCGGCTGGACCAAGGCCGATCCGATCCACTGACGGATGAAGTCGCCCCAGACGACGCGGCGCATCATCGAGGCGCTGGCCGGCCTCTACCCCGGCGCCGACACCGAGCTGCATTACCGCAACGCCTTCGAGCTGCTCGTCGCAACCATGCTCTCGGCGCAATCCACGGACGCGCGCGTCAACCTGGTCACGCCGGCGCTCTTCGCGCGCTATCCGGATGCACGGACGCTGGCCGCGGCAACGCCCGCGGAGCTCGAACCGCAGATCCTCTCGACCGGCTTCTTCCGCCAGAAGTCGAAGGCGCTGATCACCATGGCGCAGATCCTGGTGCGCGATCACGATGGACAGGTGCCGGCCGACATGGACGCCCTGAGGGCGCTGCCGGGCGTCGGGCGCAAGACGGCCAACGTCGTGCTCGGACATGCGCTCGGCGTGCCTGGCCTGCCGGTCGATCGGCACGTACTGCGCGTCGCCAACCGGATCGGCATCGCCGAGGGCGACGACCCGGTCGCGGTGGAGACGCAACTCTGCGAGCGGCTGCCCGACTCGATGTGGACGCTCGCGTCGGACGTCCAGATCCTGCACGGCCGCCGCGTGTGCCGCCCCACCAACCCGCTCTGCGATCAGTGTCCGGTGGCCGACGACTGCCTCTACTTCGCGGCACTCCAGCGCGAGTCGCGCGTGGCGCGCGCCCCCAGGCCCGGCGCGAAGGCCCGCCCGAAGCTCCGTTCCACGGTTACCGCGAAGGCGTCGAAAAAGAAGGCACGGCGATGACCCGCGCCGCGTTCGAGCAACTCGTGGCAGAGGCGATCATGCTCATCCCGCGGCGCTTCCGCGCCGAGATGCGGAACATCGCCATCGTGGTCGAAGACGAGCCCAGCCCCGAGACGCTCGAGGCGATGGAGGTCGAGCCGCCCGACTCGCTCTACGGCCTCTACGAGGGGACGCCGCTGCCCGAGCGCCAGTGGGCCGACGGCAACCGGCTGCCGGATCGCGTCACCATCTTCCAGGGACCGATTGAAGAGGACTGCGACGACGAGGACGACGTCCGCGCGGTCATCGGCGAGACGCTGATTCACGAGATCGGGCACTACTTCGGGCTGAGCGAAGAGGAGATCGAGGAGATCGAGGAGCGCTACTGGCGCGGCGAGACGCTGGGCCCCGACGAGGACGACAAAGAGTGACCCACCGGGCGCGCAAGCGCTTCGGGCAGCACTTCCTCGAGCCCGCGTGGGTGGCGAAACTCGTGGCGGCCATCGCGCCGCAACCCGACGACACGTTCCTGGAGATCGGGCCCGGACGCGGCGCCCTCACGGCCGCGCTCGCTGCACGCGTGGGACGGCTCGTGGCGGTGGAAATCGACCGCGACCTGGCCGCGGCGCTTCCAGCGCTCGTGCCCGCGACGGTCCGCGTGATCGAAGGCGACTTCCTCGACGCCGACCTCGCGGCGCTGCTCGCCGACGAACGGCTGCCCGTGCGGGTGGCCGGCAACCTGCCCTACAACATCGCCACGCCGATCCTGGCGAGACTGCTCGAGACCTCGGGCGGTGGCCGCACGCTGGCCGACGCGACTGTCATGCTCCAGAAGGAGGTCGCCGAGCGCGTCGTGGCGCGTTCAGGGTCTGCCGACTACGGCCCGCTCGCGGTGGCCGTGGCTCTCGACGCCGACGCCGAATGCGTTCTGACGCTCCCGCCCGGCGCGTTCCGGCCGCCTCCCAAGGTGACCTCCGCGGTCGTGCGCCTCCGGTTCCGGCAGCCTGGCGTCGAGGTGGGAGACCGGTCGGTCTTCGCCCGCCTGGTGCGCGGCGCCTTCCAGCAGCGGCGCAAGACGCTTCTGAACGCGCTGACCCCACCCGCCGAGGCTCTGGGCCGAGATCCGGCGGATCTCCTTGCCCGGGCGGGAGTTGACCCGCAGATCCGCCCCGGGGATCTCCCCCTGGAGGGGTTCGCGGCCCTCTCGAGGGCTGTGCTATAGTTTTTCACCCGAAGTCGTTGAGCCCGCCAGCTTTTTGGGCGCTCCCAGCTGCCCAACCGGGCGCTCGCCAGTAGAGGCAGCGTCCCTCACCACGCCGTTGCTCGCCAGAGCACGGCAATGGACTGAAGTGCACGGCTCGTGAGGCCGAAAAGACCCTCGCGAGATCTGCATCGGTGTCGATGGCCCGCACGAAGTGCGGACAGGCAGACACTGAAGCTGGGATCGGATGGACCAAGCTGCTTCCCCCGTCGTGACGCCCGCGACGCTCGAGGTCGTTCCCCTCGGCGGACTCGGCGAGTTCGGCATGAACATGATGGCCGTGTCATGGGAGGACACGACTGTCCTCATCAACGCCGGCGTGATGTTCCCGGACCCGGACCAGCTGGGCGTCGACCTGATCATCCCGGACATGACCTACCTCGAATCGCGGCGCGACCGGGTCAAGGCGCTCGTGCTGACCCACGGGCACGAGGATCACATCGGCGCCGTACCGCACGTGATGCCGCTCTTCGACGGGCCGGTCTACGGCACGGCGATGACGCTGGCGCTCGTGGAACCGAAGCTCGAAGAGCACCGCATCGATGCCGGCAAGCGCCTGACCACGATCCGCCCGCGGCAGACGGTGACCATCGGGCCGCTGTCGCTGGAGTTCATCCGCGTCACGCACAGCATGCCCGACTGCGTGGCGGTGGCGATCACCTGCCCGGTGGGCGTGGTGCTCTTCACGGGCGACTTCAAGATCGACCAGACGCCGATCGACGGCGAGCACTTCGATCTGCACCGCTTCGCCGAGCTCGGCGCGCAGGGCGTGCTGGCGCTCTTCTCCGACAGCACCAACATCGATCGCAAAGGCTTCACCGGCCCTGAAATCGACGTCATCGAGGCGTTCGAAGAGGTCTTCACCAGCACCGAGGGCAAGCTCGTGGTCGCGGCGTTCTCGTCGAGCGTCTACCGCATGCAGGTGCTGGTCGATCTGGCGGTGCAGTTCGACCGCCGGGTGGCGTTCGTCGGCCGCAGCATGGAGCGGACCAGCGAGATCGCGCAGCGCCTCGGGTTCCTGCGGGTCCCGTCGGGCGTGCAGATTCGCGACAGCGAGGTGCCCAACTTCGCCGGCCAGGACGTGCTGTGCATCGCCACGGGGTCGCAGGGCGAGCCGCAGGCGGCGCTCTCGCGCATCGCCATCGACGACCACCGGTTCGTCCGGCTCGGTCCGGACGACACCGTGGTGCTCTCGGCGCGCGCGATTCCCGGCAACGAGAAAGCCATCGCCCGCACCATGAGCCACGTGGCCCGCCGCGGCGCCCACGTCATCACCGACAGCATGAAGCACGTGCACGTCTCCGGACACGGGTCGGAGGAGGAGCTCAAGCTGGTGCTCTCGCTGGTGCGGCCGCGCTACTTCGTGCCCGTGCACGGCGAATACCGGCAGCTCGCGCAGCACGCCCGCGTGGCGCGGCGGGTGCTCGCCGGCGGCGACCGCTCCGTGCAGGTGCTCCTGGCGCAGGACGGCGACATCATCCAGTTCGACCAGGCCGGAGCGCGCATCGCCGACAAGGCGCCGACCGGCCGTGTGCTCATCGACGTCACGCGCGTCGGCGAGGTGGGCGACGAGGTCTTGCGCGACCGCCGGCACCTGGCGGCGGACGGCATCGTCGTGGCCGTCGTGGCGATCAGCCGCGACACCGGCGCGCTGGCCGGACCACCGGAGCTCGTCGCCCGCGGGTTCGTGTCCGGCGACGACGACGCGATCTTCGACGACGCCGCGGGCGCGATTGCCGAGTGCATCCAGGCGTCGAGCATGGACGAGCGCACCGACCAGGGGCTGATGACGGAGAAGCTCCGGGTCGAGCTGCGCCGGTTTTTCAAGAAACGAACGGGCCGGCGACCGCTGGTGCTGCCCGTCCTGATGGAGATTTAGGTGGCCGCTTCGAGTATTTCCCGGCGCATCAGCGAATTCGTCGGCGTCGCGCTGTTTGCCGCGGCGCTGATCTGGCTGATCGCGCTCGTCACGTACGAACCGTCCGATCCGGTGTGGTTCTTCACCACCGGTGTGTCGCACCCGCCGGCGAACTTCGTGGGCCGCGTCGGCGCGTTTCTCGCCGAGCTCTCGTTTCAACTCTTCGGCTACGGCGCCTACTTTCTTCCCTTCGCGCTCGGCGTCGTCGGCTGGCACTACTTCTGGTGCCAGACGCCCGATGCCGCCTATACGAAGGCGTTCGGCGGCATGCTGCTGCTCATCTGCGCCAGTGCGTTCTTCAGCCTGGTGCTCGGGAGCACGGATCTGGCGGCCAAGACGTTCGACGCCGGCGGCACGGTGGGCGCCGGGCTCGGCATGGCCCTGGCCGAATACCTCAATCGCACCGGCTCGATCATCGTGCTGCTCACCGCCATGATGCTCTCGGTGATCATGGCGACGCAGTTCTCGTTCGGGCGCATGTTCGCCACGGCCACGGTGGGCTCGCGCGACATCTCCGCCCGCGGCCTCGGCTTCGTGCGCGGCTGGATCGACGAGCGCCGGCGCGAGCGCGCCCGGCGCGAAGTGATCGCCAAGCACACCAAGAAGTCCGGCGTCGCACCGGTGATCAAGGCGCCGAAGCTCGAGGCCGCGCCGCCGCCCAGGCCGGCGCCCAAGCCCGAGCCGAAGCCCGAGCCCGAGCCGATGGCCGCCCGGCCGGCCGTTGTCCGCAAGCCGTCGGCGACGCCGTCGATGCTGCCGGATCCCGAACCGCCCAAGGCGCCCGCGCAGCGCAAGAACGGCACGTACACCCTGCCGCCGCCCTCGTTGCTCGACGCGCCGCGGGCGGAGAGCAAGATCGACGAGCGCCAGCTGATGGACCTGGCGCGCCAGCTGCAGGAGAAGTGCCGCGAGTTCGCGGTCGAGGGGCAGGTGGCGCAGATTCACCCCGGCCCCGTGGTGACGACGTTCGAGTTCAAGCCGGATGCCGGCGTGAAGTACAGCAAGGTGACCGGCCTCGCCGACGACCTGTGCCTGGCGATGCAGGCCGAATCGGTGCTGATCGATCGCATTGCCGGCAAGTCCACGGTCGGGATCCAGATCCCCAACCCGAACCGCGAAGCGATCTCGCTGCGCGAGCTGCTCGAGTCCGACGGCTACCAGCGCTCGACGTCGAAGCTCACGCTCGCGCTCGGCAAGACCATTCACGGCGAGCCGTACTTCGCCGACCTGGCGACGATGCCGCACCTGCTGATCGCCGGGTCCACGGGCACCGGCAAGTCGGTGGGCCTCAACGCCATGCTCACGAGCATCCTCTATCGCGCCACGCCCGATGACGTGCGGCTGATCATGATCGACCCCAAGCGGCTCGAGCTCGGGATGTACGAGGAGATCCCGCACCTGCTCACGCCGGTGGTCGTCGACCCGAAGAAGGCGGCCAACGCCCTGCGCTGGGCGGTGCGAGAAATGGAAGAGCGCTACAAGACGCTGGCCGCCGAGGGCGTCCGGAACATCGAGCAGTACAACCGGAACATCCGGCTGGCGCTGCAGGAGCGCGGCGCGGCCGCCGCCAACGATCCCGAAGCGCCCAAGCCGCTCCCCTTCGTCGTGGTCGTCATCGACGAGCTCGCCGACCTGATGATGGTGGCCAGCAACGAGGTCGAGGAGTCGATCTGCCGTCTGGCGCAGATGGCCCGCGCCGTCGGCATCCACCTGATCCTGGCGACGCAGCGCCCGTCGGTGGACGTCATCACCGGGCTCATCAAGGCCAATCTGCCCTCGCGCATCTCGTTCCGCGTGTCCTCGAAAACCGATTCGCGGACGATCCTCGACGGCAACGGCGCCGAGCAGCTGCTCGGCAAGGGCGACATGCTTTACATGCCGCCTGCCTCCTCCCGCTGTCTCCGCCTGCACGGGCCCTATATCTCCGAGCAGGAGAGCGCGCGGCTGGCCAGCTTCCTCCGCAAGCAGGGGAAGCCGGTGTTCGACGACAGCATCACCGCGGAAGACGAGGAGAAGAGCGGCCCCGGCAACCTGGAGTTCGAGAAGGACGAGCTCTTCGACGAGGCCGCGCGCATCGTCGTCACGAGCGGCCAGGTGTCGATCTCCTATCTGCAGCGCAAGCTGCGCGTCGGTTTCAGCCGCGCGGCGCGGCTCGTGGACATGATGGAGGCCGACGGCCTGGTGTCGGCGGGCGCCGCCGGCAAGGCTCGCGAAGTGCTGGTGGACCGGAACTACTTCGATGAAATCGACGTTCATCCGCGCTAGCGTGCTCGCCGTCGCGCTGCTGGCGGACGTGGCGTCGGCCGCGGCGGCGCAGTCCCGCCTACGCCCTTCGGGCTCTGGCGCGGCTTCGCCTGATGGCGCCGCGCTCCTCAAGGAGGCCGTCGCGCGCGAGGCGCTGCTGCGGCGCGAGCTCTCGAGCGCCAGGGCAGGGGCGTCCGCCGCCACGCAGAGCCGGGTGCGCACGCTCGTGGGCTCTTTCGAGGACCTTGCGCGTCTCTTCCCCGCCGCCGGCCAGGCCGACAAGGCGTTGTGGCAGGGCGCGGCGCTCTCGGCGGATCTCTTCTTCCAGGCGGGCGACGAGCTGGATCGCGATCGCGCGCTGCAACTGCTGGCAGCCCTCTCGAAGGCGTTTCCAGGCGGCAGCTATGCGCGGCAGGGTGTGCCGCTCGCGCGTCGCCTCGAGGGAGCGCCCCGCGACGTGGCGGCTGCGCCTTCCACGCCGGTGGTCATCCCGCCGGCCACGCCGGTGGTCATCCCGCCGGCGTCGAAGCCGGTGCCGCGGGCGCAGACGGGACCTGAAGCCGCCGTCTCCGGGGTCGTGGCCCTGACTGCGGTCAGGCGCGAGATCCTGCCCGACGCCGTGCGCGTGACGTTCGAGCTCGATCGCGAAGTGACGTACCACAGCGAGCGCCTCCAGGGCCCCGAGCGCGTGTTCGTGGACTTCCCGCACACCCGCGCGGTCGCGCCACTGCGGTTCGCGGTGCTGCCCTACGAGGACGGGCCGGTGCGGCGCGTCCGGATCGGCGCGCATCCGGGCGGCATCACCCGCGTCGTGCTCGACCTCGAGAACGGCGGACGGCACAGCGTCTACACGCTCTACAACCCGTACCGCATCGTGGTGGACGTGGAACGCTCGCCGTCCAACCCGCCGCCGAGTCCGCTGTCATCACTTCCGGCGGCGCCGCCGCCCGCCCCGGTCCCCGTGCCGCTGCCCGCACAACCGCCGGCAGCGCTCGCGGCACCGATGGCGCGCGCGGAACCGCCGGTCACGGCGTCCCCGACCCCTGTCGCGGTGTCGCTCGCGGCCGCGAAGGAGTCGCTCGCCGCTGCGAAAGAGATCGTGGCGGCCGCGGCGCCTCCTCAGCCGGCCGACGCGCCGCCACCGGTTGCGCCCGCCGTCAACGCCCGCGGCGGCTTCTCGCTCTCACGCCAGCTCGGGCTCGGTATCGCCCGCGTCGTCATCGACGCCGGCCATGGCGGTCACGATCCGGGCGCGCGCGTGAAGGGGCTGTCGGAGGCCGACCTCACGCTCGACGTGGCGCTCCGTCTCGAGAAGCTGCTGTTGCGGCAACCCGGCGTCGAGGTTATCCAGACGCGCCGCACCAACGCGTTCGTGCCGCTCGAAGAGCGCACCGACCTCGCCAACCGGTCGGGCGCCGACATCTTCCTGTCGATTCACGCCAACGCCAGCGCCGACCGGCGTGCGCGCGGTGTGGAGACCTACTACCTCAACTTCGCGCCCACCGCCGAAGCCGAGGCGCTGGCGGCGCGGGAGAACGCGGCGTCCACGCGCGCCATGCGGCAGCTGCCAGAGCTCGTTCGCGCCATCGCGCTCAACAACAAGCTCGACGAATCGCGCGATCTGGCCAGGCTCGTCCAGGAATCGCTCTTCGCGCAGGTGAAGAAATCGGACCGCAAGGCGCGCAACCTCGGCGTGAAGCAGGCGCCGTTCATGGTGCTCGTCGGCGCGCAGATGCCGAGCATCCTCACGGAGATCTCGTTCCTCACCAACCAGCAGGACGCCGGGCTGCTCGCTACCGAGAAGTACCGCCAGCAGATTGCGGAAGCGCTGCTCGCCGGCATCACGCGCTACCAGCAAGCCCTCAAGAAAGCGCCTTCGGTTGCTACGCAGTAGACCGGCGCTTCACGCCGGTGAGGCGGGTGGAGCGGGTAGGTCAGATCCGCAACTGGGTGTGGCTCGTGTCTGAGGACGCGCTCTCGCCCTTCCATCGCTTGTAGAGCACGATGCCGCCGGCGACGAGCACGCTGCCGATCGCGGCCGCGAGCAGGAACACACCGGCCAGGGCGAAGATGCCGAGGACGGCGTCGATGCTGGCGTCTCGCGTCGGTGGCGGCTGCTTGGCCACCTCGACCACGATCGGGTTCTGCTGCACCCAGAGCATCGCCAGCATCGGTCTCATCAGGCGGTCTTGGCGCCCGCCCATCCCGGCGCCGCCATCGCCAGCTGCACGAGTGTCCGGACACCGACGCCGGTGGCGCCCTTCGGCTGATAGGGCTTGGCGTCTTCGGCCCAGGCGGTGCCGGCGATGTCGAGATGCACCCACGGCAGATCGCCGGCGAACTCCTTGATGAAGAGCGCGCCCGTGATCGCGCCGCCGGCGCGGCCGCCGGTGTTGGTGAAGTCGGCGATCTCGCTTTTCAGCAGTTCCTTGTA
>DASRPM010000102.1:0-4962 GCA_035646375.1 Vicinamibacterales bacterium | reverse complement strand
GAGTACAGCGGGATGAAGTTCGCCCTGATCCAGCTGGGCGAGTACGCCCACATGATCGGCACGTCGTTCCTGGGCGCGCTGCTCTTCCTCGGCGGCTGGCTCGGTCCGGGCTCGGACACGCCCCTCGTGGGCGCCCTGTGGTTCCTGCTGAAGGCGATGCTGATATTCCTGGTGGTGACGTGGGTGCGCTGGAGCTTCGTGCGCATTCGCGTCGACCACATTCTGGCCGTGTCGTGGAAGCTGCTGCTGCCGGCCACCCTCGTGCTCCTCCTGGCCACGGGCTTCTGGGTCGCCCTGCGGGGGCCGCATGCCGGGTGAGGCGCCGCCGGGCTTCTGGACGGAGACGACGCACCTCGTGCGCGCGGTCGGTCGCGCCATGGGCGTGACCTTCAAGAACCTGCTGCGGCGGCCGATCACGGTGCGGTATCCGACGGTGAAGCGCGTCTATCCCGACCGGTTCCGCGGAATCCTCGCGCTGACGTACGACCCGCAGACCGGCGAGGAGAACTGCATCGGCTGTCGGCTCTGTGAGTACATCTGTCCGCCCCAGGTGATCAAGGTCGAGATGCTCAAGGCCGAGAAGCGGAACTGGGCGAAGACCTTCACCCTCGAGCTGTATTCGTGCGAGTTCTGCGAGCTCTGCGTGCAGGTGTGCCCGACCGACGCCATCGTGATGATGCGCTCGTTCGATCTCGCCACCGCCGACCGCCGCGAGCTCCTGCTCGACAAGGACCGCCTGCACGCGCTCGGGCTCCAGTTCGAGCCGTCGTGGGCCACCGGCAACCGCCTGCGCGACATGCAGGCGCCGCCGAAGCCCGCGAAGCCGACAGCGCAACCGACGCCCGACCGTCGAGCGCCGGAGGCCTCCGAAGGCGCTCCGACGGCGAATCCTCAGTCGGCAAATCCATAATGGCCGAGACCGTCGGCTTCTGGGTGATGGCCGTCGTGCTCGTGGGCGGGAGCCTCGGTGTGGTCCTCACGCCCAACCTGTTCCACGCCGCCGTCCTCTATCTGCCGGCCGCGCTGGTGGCCACGGGCGCCATCTTCTGGCTGCTGGAGTCGCCGTTCCTGTTCGGTGTCCAGCTGCTGCTCTACGCCGGCGGCGTGGTCACCATCGTGGTTTTCGCCATCATGCTCACCGAGCGGCTGGTCGGCGAGTCCATCCGCCAGTCCAGCCGCTACGTCTTCAACGGCGCCGTGCTCGCCGCCGCCGTGTTCGTCGGCCTTCTCGGCTTCGTCGTCCAGCGCGCCGTCCCGCCCGCGCCGCCGGCACCGGCCGGCGAGCAGATGGTCGCCCTCGGGCGCGCCCTCGTCGGACCCTTTGGCGCGGCCCTGCAGCTGCTCGCCGTGCTGCTCGTCGTCGCCCTGCTCGGCGCGCTCTACTTCGCGCGAGCGGAAGATTAGGGTGCCGCTGCAGGCGTACCTCATACTGGCGGCGCTCGTGTTCGCCATCGGTCTCTTCGGCGTCCTGACCCGGCGCAACGCCGTCGGCATCCTGCTCGGCATCGAGCTCATGCTGAACGCCGTCAACATCAATCTGGTCGCGTTCGCACGGTTCCGCGCCGACATCGGCGGGCTCGTCTTCACCATGCTGACCATCGCCATCACGGTGGCGGAAGTGGCGGTGGGACTGGCCATCGTCATCGCCATCTTCCGCGTGCGCCGGACGATCGAGGCTGATCACCTCGATCTGCTGCGGGGCTAGCCGATGCGCACGGGCTCGCCGGCGCTCGCCCTGCTCGTCCTCGCGCTGCCGGCGGCGAGCTTTCTCGTCATCGGACTGGTGCCGCCGCTGCGCCGGGCTGGCCGCCTCGCCGCCGCGGTGTCCGTGGCGGCCATGGGCGGTGCGCTCACGGCCGCCGTCATCATGTGGCAGGCGGCGCGGGAGATTCTCGATGGGCCGCCGCGCAATCCCTCCGCGACCTGGTCGTGGATTCCCGCGGACGGCGGGCCCATGGCCACGGTCGGGGTCATGGTGGACGACCTCGCCATGCCGATGTGCGTGCTGGTGACGTTCATCTCGTTTCTCGTGCAGGTGTACTCGTACGCCTACCTGCACGACGAGGCGCCGCCCTCGCTCGGCCGCTACTACGCCTACCAGTCGCTCTTCGCGTTCTCGATGCTGGGGCTGGTGCTCGCGCCCGGCTTCTTGCAGATGTTCATCTTCTGGGAGCTCGTCGGCGTCTGCTCCTACCTCCTGATCGGCTTCTGGTACGACAGGCCCTCGGCGGCGCGCGCGGCGGTCAAGGCGTTCTGGATCACCAAGCTCGGCGACCTGGGCTTCGTGGCCGGCATCGTGATGCTCTGGGCCGCCACGGGGACGTTCGACTTCTGGACGCTCTTCGGGCTCGCCGACACGGGCGTGCTGGCCGCCGTCCCCGGCCTGTCGACCATCATGTTCCTCGTCTACCTCGGCGCGGTCGGCAAGTCCGCGCAGTTCCCGCTGCACGTCTGGTTGCCTGACGCCATGGAGGGACCGACGCCGGTGTCCGCGCTGATCCACGCGGCGACCATGGTGACCGCGGGCGTCTACATGGTCGCGCGGGCGTTCCCGCTGTTTGCGCTGACGCCGGACGTGCTGTCGCTGATCGCCTGGGTCGGCGCCTTCACGGCGCTGCTGGCGGCGACGATGGCGTGCGTGGAGTCGGACATCAAGCGCGTTCTCGCGTACTCGACGGTGTCGCAGCTCGGCTACATGATGGCGGCCGCCGGCGCCGGCGATTATCACGCGAGCGTCGGTCACCTGCTGACCCATGGGGTCTTCAAGGCGCTGCTGTTCCTGGGCGCCGGCGTCATCATCCACGTGTTCCACACGAACGACATGTTCCGCATGGGCGGACTCTTCGCCCGCCTGCCGTGGACCGGGGTCGCCTTCCTGGTGGGCACGCTGGCGCTGGCCGGGATTCCGCCGTTTCCGGGATTCTTCTCGAAGGAGACCATCCTGGCGGCTGTCCTGAACGGGGGGTTCAAGCTGCCGTTCGTCATGCTCGCGCTGACGTCGCTGTTGACGGCGTTCTACATGTTCCGCGCAGTGTTCCTCGTCTTCTTCGGCCGCGCGCATGGCCACGCCGAGGCGCATGGCGTCCCCCTCGCGATGGATGGCGTCTGCCGCCTGCTGGCCGCCGTCACGGTCATCTATGGCCTCGTGCTCGCGTTCGGTGCCCATCATGGTGAGGCGCCGGCGTGGCTGCCGTGGGTATCGATGCTCCTGGCCGGCGCCGGCATCGCGCTCGCGTGGGCGACCTACCAGCGCGAGGCGATCGCACCCTCGCGGCTGGCGTCGGCGCTGGCGCCGATCGATTACCTGGCGCGGCGCCGGTACGGCCTCGACGCGCTCTATGCCGGCCTCTATCGGATCGTGCTGCTCGGGGTCTCCCGCGCGGTCGGCTGGGTGGACCGCTATCTCGTGGACGGCGTGCTCAACGTGCTGAGCGCGGCTGCCCTCCGGGCCGGCGACGGACTTCGCCGCCTGCAGACCGGCCAGCCCCAGGACTATGTCTACGGCGTCGCCGTGGGCGTCCTCCTCTTGCTCGTCTGGGCGCACCTGACATCATGATCCGCTTTCCGGTGCTCTCCGTGATCACCTGGATGCCGTTCGTCGGCGCCCTCCTCATCATGTTCCTCGCGCGCCATCGACCGCTGGCCGTGCGCGTGATCGCCACCGTCACCACCAGCATCTCCGCCGCGCTCTCGCTGTGGCTCTACGCGGCGTACGATCGCGACGCCGCCCTGCAGGGGACGACCTTCCAGTTCTACGAGAAGGTCTCGCTGGTGCCACCGCTCGGGATCAACTACGAGCTCGGCGTCGACGGCATCAGCCTGCTGATGGTGCTGTTGACCTCCATCATCATCTTCGCCGGCGTGTTCGCCTCGTGGACGGTCGCCTCGCGGAGCCAGGAGTTCTACGCGCTGCTGCTCGCCCTCGTCACCGGCGTCTACGGCGTGTTCGTCTCGCTCGATCTTTTCGTGTTCTTCCTCTTCTACGAGCTGGCGGTGCTGCCGATGTACCTGCTCATCGGCATCTGGGGCTCGAGCGGCGAGGTGCGGCCCCGCGGGGTCTTCGCCTGGGCGTTCCGCGAGACGGGCGTGGGCTCGAAGGAATATGCGGCCATGAAGCTGACCCTGTATCTGCTGTTCGGGTCCGCATTCATCCTGGTGGGCATCTTTGCGCTCTACGTCAATGCCGGCACGGCGTCGTTCTCGTTCCTCGACTTCGAGGGCGCGGCCTTCGAACCGACCTTGCAGCGCTGGGTGTTCCTGGCGTTCTACATCGGCTTCGGCATCCTCGCCGGCATCTGGCCGCTTCATACCTGGTCGCCCGACGGCCACGCCTCGGCGCCGACGGCGGTGTCGATGCTGCACGCGGGCGTCCTCATGAAGCTGGGCGCCTACGGCGTCGTGCGGCTCGGCATGGGGCTGTTGCCCGAGGGCGCCGCCGATCTCGCGTGGCTGGTGGGCGGCGTGGCGTGCATCAACATCGTGTACGGTGCGCTGTCGGCGATGGCGCAGGTCGACCTCAAGTACGTCATCGCGTACTCGTCGGTCTCGCACATGGGGCTGGTCATGCTCGGCGCGGCGACGTTGACCGAGGCCGGTCTGAACGGCTCGGTGTTCCAGATGTTCGCGCACGGCGTGATGACGGGACTCTTCTTCGCCCTCGTCGGTCTGGTCTACGAGAAGGCGCACTCGCGAGAGATCGGCAAGATGGGCGGCTTCGGCCGGATGATGCCCGGCATCGCCACGGCGTTCACCGTGGGCGGCCTGTCGTCGCTCGGCCTGCCGGCGACCGCGGGCTTCGTCGCGGAGATCCTCACGTTCATGGGCGCGTGGCGGTCGGAGTCGCCGTGGTGGCTCTTCCCGGCGGTCGCCGGGACCTTCCTCACGGCGGTGTACGTCCTGCGCGCGGTGAAGCAGATCTTCTGGGGCCCGCCGTCGCCGCATTTCCATCACCTGGACGACGCA
>DASRPM010000101.1:0-5395 GCA_035646375.1 Vicinamibacterales bacterium | reverse complement strand
CTGAGCGGTTACTTCCGCGCGTCGAACGGCCGGTCGATCACCTTCAGCAGCTCCTGATCCGACCAGCCGCCGCCGAGCGCCCGGTACAACTGGACCGACGCCTGCAGCTCGCTCTGGCGGCTGCGGGCGAGATCGGTCTCCGAGACATACAGCACGCGCTGGGTGTCGAGGACTTCCAGGTAGTCGGCCACCCCGCCGACGTAGCGGATGTCGCTCAACCGCAGCGCCTCGCGCGCCGCTGTCACCTCGACCTGCTGCTGCGCGATGCGCTCGCGCACCTTGGCCAGCGACACCAGCGTGTCGGCCACTTCGCGCAGCGCCACCAGAATGGAGCTGCGGTAGAAGATCGCGGCCTGCTCGGTCTGCGCCACCGCCACGGCCACGCCCGCCTTCCCGCGTCCCGAATCGATCAACGGCATGGAGACCGACGGACTCCACGAGACGACGCCGTTGTCGTCGCCACGGAACAGGGTGTCGAGCGACCCGCTCATCAGGCCGAAGAACGCCGTGAGGCCGATGCGGGGGAACGGAAACGCGTTGCCCATCGCCACGCCAATCCGGCTGGTGGCGGCCATGAGCTGGCGTTCGGCCTGCCGGATGTCGGCGCGCCGCTCGAGCAGCTCTGATGGCAGCCCGGTGGGAATCTCCGGCGGCACCGCTGTAATCGGGCCCGGTGTCCGGACGATGGGACCGGGAGGACGCCCGAGCAGAACACTGAGGCGGTTCTCGACCAGCTGGGCCTCCTGCTGCAGCGTCGGCAGCTGCGCGCGTGTCCGCGCCAGCTGGCTGGTTGCCTGCTGTTCATCGAGGCCGGCGGCCACGCCGCCCTGCACGCGCCGCTGCACCAGGAGCAGGGCGTCCTGCTGCAGCTGGATGTTGCGCTCGGTGATGGCAATGAGCTCGTCGAGGACCCTGAGATCGAACCAGGCCTGCACGACGTCGCCGACGAGCGATGACATCACCGCCCTGGCGCCGTCCTCGGTCGCGAGCAGATCGTTGCGCGCGGCCTCGGAGGCGCGGCGCAGCCGGCCGAAGAAGTCGATCTCCCACTGGAAGGCGACGCCCAGGCTGTAGAGCGTGCGCAGCCAGGTCTCGTCGTCGTCGAGCCGCGTGCGCGGCTGGCCGCTGAACCCGCCCGACAGCGTCGGCCCGAGGTCGGCCCTGGCGGCATCGGCGCGCGCGCGGGCCTCGGCAATCCTGGCCACGGCCTGTCGCAGGTCGAGGTTTTCGGCGATCGCGGTCTCGATGAGCGCCGCGAGCTCGGGCTCCTGATACTGGCGGATCCAGGCGAGGTCGGCGAGGTCGGTGGCCTCCCCCGGCGTGAGCACGCCGCGGAAGGCCGGGGGCGGCGTGATCGTGGGCCGTGCGTAGTTGGGGCCGAGGGCACACGCCGACAAAGACAGCGCGGTGAGGGTCAGAGCGGCGACCGGCATGGCGAGCGCCCGCGGAAGAGGCACGTCAGTGGCCCGCTCCCTCGGGTGCCGCCTGCTGGATCGGCGGTACGACGGGCGCCTTCCGCGGCTTGCGGCCGCTGGCGATCGTGTCGACGAGGACGAAGAGCGCCGGGTATATGAACACGCCCACGACGGTGGCGACGAGCATGCCGAAGAACACCGCCGTGCCCATCACGGCGCGCGAGGCCGCGCCCGATCCGCTCGCGAGCATCAGCGGGATGACGCCCATGATGAACGCGAAGGCGGTCATCAGAATCGGCCTGAACCGGAGCCGCGCGGCCTCCAGCGCCGCCTCGATCGCGGTCTTGCCCTTGTCGCGCTCCACCTTCGCGAACTCCACGATGAGGATGGCGTTCTTGGCGGCGAGGCCGATCAGCATCACCAGGCCGATCTGCACGTAGACGTTGGCTTCGAGCCCGAGCAGCCAGACGCCGAAGTACGCCCCCAGCACGACGATCGGCGTGCCGAGCAGCACCGCCCACGGCAGCGACCAGCTCTCGTAGACGGCCGCGAGCAGCAGGAAAACGAACACGACCGCCATCGCGAAGGTGGGGATCGGGGACGGCGCGTTCTTCTCTTCGTACGACAGCCCCGAGTACGAGTAGCGCATTTCCGGAGCCAGTACCTCGGCCGCCACCTGCTCGAGCGCCGCCATCGCCTGCGCCGAGCTGAAGCCGGGGGCCGCCTGTCCGCTCACTTCCACCGATCGCATCAGGTTGAAACGCACGGCCAGTTCGGTGCCCTCGAGCGGCCTGACGGTCACGAGGGTGGAGAGCGGAATCATCGTGCCGGTCTGGCTCCGCACGTAGATGCGGCCGATGTCTTCCGGACGCTGCCGGTATTCGGCTTCCGACTGTACGAACACCCGGTAGAGGCGGCCGAAGCGGTTGAAGTCGTTCACGAAGGCGCCGCCCATCGACGCCGACAGCGTCTGAAAGAGGTCGTTCATCGGCACGCCCAGCTTCCGGGCCTGCTCGCGATCGAGCTGCACGTCGTACTGGGGTGACGTCGGGTCGAAGGCGGTGAAGAGGGCGGTCAGCTCCGGCCGGGTGCGTGCTTTGGCGATGAAGGTCTGCGCCTGCGCTCCCAGTTGCGGCACCGTCAGCGTGCCGCTGCGATCCTGCAGGACGAAGTTGAAGCCGCCGGCCGCGCCGAAACCGGGAATCGATGGCGGCAGGAACGGGAACACCACAGCCTCAGGCATTCTGGACAGCTCGCGCCGCAGATGGGCCATGATGGCCGGCATTTTCGTGTCGGGCGAGGTGCGTTCCCCCCACGGTTTGAGCCGCAGGAACATCGAGCCGACGTTGGACTGGAACGAGTTGGTGAGCAGCGCCATGCCGCCGACGGTGTTGTACGACTCCACGCCCGGCGTGGCCCCGACGATGTTCTCCAGCCGCCGCAGCACCGCGTCGGTCCGCTCGAGCGACGCTCCGTTGGGGAGCTGCACGTTCACCATGACGATGCCCTGGTCCTCGGTGGGCACGAACCCGCCAGGGACGGCGGCCGCCAGCCGCGACGACAGGAACACGACCACCGCGAGGATGCCGAGGCTCAGGATCGACTTGCGGGCAAGCATGCCCGCGGTGCCGACGTAGCCGCGGGTCGAGACGTCGAACACGCGGTTGAACCCGCGGAAGAACATGCCGAGCGGCCCGCGCGCGGGCTTGGGCGGCTTGAGGAGCATGGCCGCCAGCGCCGGGCTCAGGGAGAGCGCGTTGAAGACGGAAATGATGACGGCGATGGCAATCGTCAGCGCGAACTGCTGGTAGAGGCGGCCGGTGAGACCGCCGAGATACGCCACCGGAACGAAGACCGCCGTCAGCACCAGGCCGATCCCGATGATCGGGCCGGACACCTCGTCCATCGCCTTGCTCGTCGCGGTCTTGGCGTCCATGCCGTGCTCGAGGTTGTGCATCACCGCTTCCACGACCACGATGGCGTCGTCCACGACGATGCCGATGGCCAGCACCAGGCCGAACATCGTGAGCGTGTTCACGGAGAAGCCGAGGATCGGGAAGAAGATGAACGTGCCGAGCAGCGAGACCGGGATGGTGAGGAGGGGAATGAAGGTCGCTCTCACGTTCTGCAGGAACACGAAGACCACGATCACGACGAGCACGATGGCTTCGAGCAGCGTCTTGTTGATCTCTTCGATCGAGGCTTCCACCGCCGGGGTCGTGTCGTAGACGATCTTGTAGTCCACGTCGGTCGGGAAGAGTCGCTTGAGCTCCTCGAGCGCGGTGTAGATCCCTTCGGCGGCCTGCAGCTGGTTGGCGCCGGGAAGGAGATAGACCGCGAGCACGCCGGCGGGCTTGCCGTCCAGCCGTCCGAAGGACTTGTAGTTCTCCGCGCCCAGCTCCACCCGGCCGATGTCGTTGATGCGGACCTCGCGCCCCTCGTCGGTCGAGCGCACGATGATGTTGCCGAACTGTTCGGCGGTGACGAGGCGGCCGGGCGCCCGCACCGTGTAGGTGAACGACTGGCCGGGCGCCGAGGGCGCCGCGCCGATCTGGCCGGCCGGTGCCTGCAGGTTCTGCTCCTTGATCGCGGCGATGACGTCGGCGGGCGTCAGGCCCAGCGTGGCCAGGTCGTCGGGCCGCAGCCACACGCGCATGCCGTACTCGGCGCCGCCGAACAGATCGACCTGCGCCACGCCCGGCACACGCAGCAGCGCGTCGCGGGCGTTGAGCATCGCGTAGTTGTTCAGGAACAGCCCGTCGAAGGTGCCCTTGGGCGAGAAGATCGACGCGACCAGCAGGATGCTCGGGTTGATCTTCTTGACCGTGAGCCCCTGCTGCAGCACTTCCTGCGGCAGCCGCGCCTGGGCCTGCGAGACGCGGTTCTGCGTGAGCATGTTCGAGTTGTCGAGGCTGCTGCCCACCTTGAACGTGACGTCGAGCAGCATGCGGCCGTCGCTCGTGTTCAGCGACTTCATGTAGAGCAGGTTGTCCACGCCGTTGATTTCCTGCTCGATCGGGGTCGCCACCGATTGCTCCACCACCTCCGCGTTGGCGCCGGTGTAGTTGCCCGTGATGCGCACGACCGGCGGGGCGAGGGACGGATACTGCTCGATCGGCAGGCTCCGCAACGCGACGGCGCCGGCGATCACCATCAGGATGGAGATCACCATGGCGACGACCGGCCGCCGGATGAAGAAGTGGGCCATGAACTAGTCCGGCGCTTCCGCCGGTACGAGGGTGGGATTGACGGTCATGCCCGGCCGCACCTTCTGCAGCCCTTCGACAACCACCTGATCGTCGGGCTGCAGGCCGCTCTCGATGACCCACAGCGTGCCGACGCGGACACCGGTCTTGACCTGTCGTGTCTCGACGGTCTTGTCGGGTTTGACCACGGAGACGCTGTCGACCGATTGCAGGGCCGACACGGCTTTCTGCGGCACGAGCAGCGCGCCGGGTTTCGTGTCGACCACGACGCGGGCGCGCCCAAACTGACCGGGCCGGATCAGGTGATCAGGGTTGGGATACGCGATCTCGATGAGCAGCGTGCCGGTGGACGCGTCCACGGGCCGGTCGGCGAACACCAACGTCCCGCGGTAGGGATGCAGCGAGCCGTCGGCCAGGATCATCTCGACGATCGATCGGTCGTTCCGAAAACCAGGTTTCACGCCAGCCTTGCGGCGGAGGCGGGCCAGTTCGAGGTAGTCGCGCTCGCCGATGCTCACGCGGAGGCGGATCGGATCGACCCGCGAGATCTTCGTCAGCAGCGTGGATTGCCCGCGGCCCACCAGGTTGCCTTCGTTCACTTCGGTCTTGCCGATCATGCCCTCGGTCGGCGAGTAGATCTTCGTGTAGCTCACGTCGAGTTCCGCTGACTCGACCGATGCCTTGGCGGCCTGGACGCCGGCGCGCCCGGCGTTGACTTGCGCAACCGACGTCTCGAGCGTCTGCCGCGGCACGGCGTTCTGCTCGACCAGCGGC
>DASRPM010000100.1:0-2214 GCA_035646375.1 Vicinamibacterales bacterium | reverse complement strand
GGCCTCGGCCTTCGCAACATCATCCTCAGCCTTTCGGCGGCCGGATGGGTGGTATATGCTCGCGTCGTGCGCGGCGAGGTGCTGTCGGTCAAGCAGCGGGATTACGTCCACGCCGCGGCCGCGCTCGGCGTAGGCCGCACGCGCCTGCTCTTCCGCCACGTGCTGCCGAATGTCGCCCCCTCGATCGTGGTCGTGGCAAGTTTACAGTTCTCGCAGTTCGTCGTGGCCGAGGCCGCCATCAGCTTTCTCGGCTTCGGCGTGCAGCCACCCACGCCGGCGTGGGGCAGCATGCTGAGCGAGAGTCGGGACTTTCTCTACGTGGCGTGGTGGCTGGCCGCCTTTCCCGGCATCGCGCTGGCGCTCACCGCCCTCGGCGTGAACCTGCTGGGCGACTGGCTCCGCGACACCTTCGATCCCAAGCTCCGCGTGTAAGGAGAGTCTCCATGCGTGCTCTGAGGATACTGACCGTGGGTCTCGCGCTCGTCTTCGCCGCCGTGCCGCCGGCGTCCGCGCAGGACCGCACGCGGACGAAGGAGATCGTGGTGGGCCTCGGCGCCGAGCCGCGGACGATGCTCGGCGTGACCATCGTGGACTGGACGACCAACAACATGCTCGAGCACATCTACGATCGGCTGCTCGATCGCGATGCCAAGACCTTCAAGCCCAAGCCGATGCTGGCCACCGAGTGGAAGATCGTCAACGACACGACGTGGGAGTTCAAGCTGCGCAAGGGCGTGAAGTTCCACAACGGCGAGCCATTCACGGCCGCTTCGGTGAAGGCCACCATCGAGTACGCGCTCGATCCTGCCAGCAAGACCCACTTCACCGCCAACGCCTACTGGGGTCCGGTCAAGGAGGTGCAGATCGTCGATGATCACACCGTCCGTTTCCTCACGAAGCAGCCGTGGCCGAACCTCGTCGACAGCGCGGCGTCGACGAACTCGCTGATCATGCCGGCCAAGGCGCTGAAGGAGCTCGGCCCCGCCAAGTTCGCCGAGAAGCCGATCGGCACCGGCCCCTTCAAGTTCGTCGAGTGGCGCCGCGACGAGCGCCTGGTCCTGGAGCGCAACCCCGACTACTGGATGGGCCCGGCCGACGTGAGCCGCGTGACCTTCCGCTTCATCCCCGAGTTCAGCGCGCGCATGGCCGCCCTGCTCTCCGGCGAGATCGACGTGATGAAGGATGTGCCGCCGCACGCGGTGGAGGCCGTGGAGCGTAGCGGACGCGCGAAGCTGCGGTCCACCGTCTCCTCGCGCATCAACTACCTGGCGCTCGTGACCCTGAAGCCGGGGCCGATGCAGGACGTCCGGGTCCGCCGCGCGATGAACCACGCCGTCGACGTCGACGAGCTGATCAAGCAGGTGCTCAAGGGCCGCGCCACTCGGATGTGCGGTCCGCTGGCGCCCACCAACGTCGACTACGCGCCCGTCGAGTGCCTCAGGCACGATCCCGCGCGCGCGCAGGCGCTGTTCAAGGAGGCCGGCGTCGATCCCAAGACGCTGAGTCTGACGCTCGACACACCGTCCGGACGATATCCGCTGGACAAGGACGTGTCACTGGCGATCGGCGCGCAGCTCCAGCGCCTCGGCATCAAGACGAACGTGGTCGTGAACGAATGGGGCACGCACCTCGACAAGATCAAGAACCGGAACACCGGCGACATGTTCTTCCTCGGGTGGGGGCCAGCGCTGCACGGTCAGGGCACGATGCCACCGCTGTTCCTCGCCGACCAGACGTACTCGTCGTACGGCAACAACAAGACGCTCGACGAGAAGATCGCGCGCGCCGGCACCCTGCTCGATCCGAAGGCGCGCGCCGACGCCTACGCCGAGCTGCAGCGTCTCGTGCAGGCCGAGGCGCCGTGGGTGTTCCTCTGGCATCAGCACGATCTCTACGGCGTTGCCCAGACCATCGAATGGACGCCGCGCGCCGACGAGAAAATGTCAATGTACGACGCGAAAATCGTTGCCCGGTGATGCGCACGCAGCCATGACCGTCTCGAACAGGTCACCCACGGCCCCACGCTAGCTCGCGAGGTCGATACAATGGCGATTACCGTCTTCACGAACGCGTTCCTGATCGATTGCACCGGCGCCGATCCTGTCGAGGGCGCGGCGGTGGTGGTCGAAGACGACCGCATCAAGGACGTCGCGCCGAAAGGTCACGCGGGGGCCCTGCCCGGCCCGGTGACGACGATCGACTGCAAGGGCGCCA
>DASRPM010000099.1:0-3873 GCA_035646375.1 Vicinamibacterales bacterium | reverse complement strand
ATCGGCCGCCGGCCCAATTCCAAGGTGCCGGGCCTCGAGAAGACGCGCGTGAAGGTGGACGCCAAGGGGTTCATCGAAACCGACCCGCAGCGGCGCACCGCCGAGCCGTCGATCTTCGCGATTGGCGACGTGGCGGGCGAGCCGATGCTGGCCCACAAGGCGTCGCACGAGGCGCGCGTGGCCGTGGAGGCGATTGCCGGCCACAAGGCGGTGTTCGAGCCGCAGGCGATTCCCGCCGTCGTGTTCACCGACCCCGAAATCGCGTGGTGCGGGCTCACCGAGGCGCAGGCCAAGGAGCAGAACATCGACGTGGACGTGGCGAAGTTCCCGTGGGGGGCGCTGAGCCGCGCGATCACGGTGGACCGCCCCGACGGTCTGACGAAGCTGGTGCTCGAGAAGAGCACGGGCCGGGTGCTCGGCGTCGGCATCAGCGGGTCGGGCGCCGGCGAGCTGATTGCCGAAGGCGTGCTGGCGATCGAGATGGGCGCGTCGGCGGAGGACCTGAAGATGGTGATCCACCCGCACCCGACGCTGTCGGAGAGCGTGATGGAGAGCGCCGAGGTGTTCTTCGGCCAGAGCACGCACGTCTACAAACCGAAGAAAAAGTAGGGGCCATGAAGCGCCTCCTTACCGGTCTGCTGTGCGCCGTCTCGATCGGCGCCCTCGTTCACGCCCAGGCCCCCGCGCCCGCACCGCTGGCTCCCGAAGTCGAGCGTCACATCGCCGCCGCCCGCGCGGCGGCCGGCACCGAGCACGCGGGGCTCTTCGACGCGGTGTGCACCACCGCGCGCAACGTCATCGCGCAGGCCAGCGCTCCTCCGCGGGCCGGCGGCCCTGGCCGCGGCCGTGGGGGCGGCCCTCCGGGTCCGCCCGCGCGCGACACCTGGCATGCCGAGCCGGTCAAGGTGTTCGATAACCTCTACTTCCTCGGCCAGACCGAATTCTCGGTCTGGGCGATCACCACGTCGCAGGGCATCATCCTGCTCGACGCCATCTTCGACTACTCGGTCGAAGACGAGGTCGTGGGCGGCCTCACCAAGCTGGGGCTCGACCCGGCGCAGATCAAGTACGTGCTGGTGAGCCACGGTCACCTCGATCACGCCGGCGGGGCCAAGTTCCTGCAGGAGCGGTTTGGAGCGCGGCTGCTCATGAGCGCGGCGGACTACGACCTGCTCGACCGCGACAACCCGTCGTGGAAACCGAAGCGCGACATGGTCGTGACCGACGGCCAGCAGCTGACGCTCGGCGACACGACGCTCACGTTCTACATCACGCCGGGTCACACCGAGGGCACGATCTCCACGATCTTTCCGGTGCGCGACGGCACGCGCCGTCACGTGGTGGCCGAATGGGGCGGCACGCTCTTCAACTTCGGGCCGATTCGTCCGCGCCTGCAGGCCTATGCGGCGTCGGCCGAGCGCTTCAAGCAGCTGGCCGCCAAGGCGGGTGCCGACGTGATCCTGTCGAACCATACCGTCTACGACGGCAGCAAGACGAAGCTGCTGGCGGTGCTGGCGCGCCAGCCCGGACAGCCGCATCCCTACGTGGTGGGGCCAGGCGTCGTGCAGCGCTACCTGACCACGGTGGGCGAGTGCGCGCAGGCCGCTGTCGCGGGCCTGCCAGCGAACTGACGCTACCGGCGCGCGCCGCGACGTGAACGGCGCACGAAGGCCGCGAGGCCGCCGCCCATGAGGAGCAGCGTCGCCGGCTCCGGAACCTCCTGGAGCGTCGCGGTAAACGTGCCCCCGCGTTCGTCGTCCAAGATGTTATGCGTGAAGCTCAGAACACCCATCGACGTCGCCAGGCACGGATCGTCGCCCGGTTCGCAGTCCTCGTTGAATCCAACCCCGCCGAGGCCAGCGACTGGCCCGATCGCCGTCGTGAGGTCGTAACCTGCCAGCGCGTTGCTCGCGGTGGCCGCCATCCCGGTAAACCCATCCAACGCCGGCGGGTCGTCGAGTCTTCCGAGAAGCACAAGAGGAAAGTCAGGGAACTCGTCCTCGTCGTCCATGTCGTCGGGGATTGCGATCGGAATGCCGAAGACCGCCGCCGGCTCTGTGAGCGTCGCCGTTCCGACACCCGCGATGTTCACCGTCAAGCTGTCGAGCGGGATGGCGTAAATGAAACCGAATACCACATCGACGTTCGCCGTGTCCGCGGTGCCGGTGAAGACGACGAACGCGTCCGTGAACGCAGTGCCGCCAATCGACCCGGTGCCGATTCCCGAGAACTCATACGTGATGGGAGCCGCGTCGGCCGGGGTGACGAAACCTACCAGGGTCAAAGCAAGTGCTGCGCTCGCGAGAATCGATCTCATTCAGGGGCACCTCGATGCACGCGCACGGAGCAAGCCTGGTGCCATTGCTGTTGAGCTTGGCCGTGCGACCAGGCAGACTCTGAGAGCGAGTTGAACTTAATGACAGGATTGGAGTTAGCAGTCACGCTGCCCCTCCTCTCGGCCCGCCGACGCGAGTTCGAGATGTCGCTTCCAGGCTCCCGCAGCGGGAACATTAGGCTGCCTGCTCAGGCATTTCCGCATGCGCCTCGCCCGAGCAACAAGACCGAGCTGTCCGAAGGGGAGAGGAGAGGTCACGCGGTGTCAACCCGGCCCCGCCGAACTCGCGACGGTCACTCCGGCTGCGTATTAGTACGGATCGATCAACGAGATGAACCGAGGCCGACCGGAGGCGTTGCGTCGGTTGCACCGCGAGACGCGTCGTGGTTCTTTCTCGCCGCCTGAACTCGAGGCGCTTGCCATCGCCGCCGCTCGCCGACTAACGTAAAGAGGTTTGGCGGCTTGAAGATCGGGGCAGTGGGGCCGCATGCACGGAGGCTGGTGGATGGAAGCTGTTCCGGTCAAGTTCGTTCCACGCGGGTACGGCGAGACCTACCGCCGGGACGCGTGGTGGGTTGAGCCGCTGGTCGTTTTCCTGGTTCTTGGGGGCTTCGTCGTCTACGCGACCTGGGCGGCGTTTCAGAACGCGCACTACACCTTCGGCCCCTATCTGTCGCCGTTCTACTCGCCGGTGATCTTCGGCGAAGGCGAGCACGCCTGGTTCGGGCCCAAGCCGGTGTGGTGGCCGGCGCTGCTGCCGTTCTCGCCGGCGCTCCTCATCCTGCCGTTCCCCGGCCTCTTCCGCTTCACCTGCTACTACTACCGCGGCGCCTACTACAAGGCGTTCTGGTCCGACCCGGTGTCGTGCTCGGTGGGCGAACCGCGCGGCACGCGCTACCGCGGCGAGCGCTGGTTCCCGTTGGTGCTGCAGAACGTGCATCGTTACTTCGCCTACATCGCCGTCCTGTTCCTGTTCGTGCTGACCTACGACGTGTGGCTGGCGCTGTGGTTCCCCACTGAGGGTGGCGGCAAGGAGTTCGGCATCGGCTTCGGCACCATCGTCCTGGCCGTGAACGTCGTGCTGCTCACGTCGTACACGCTCGGCTGCCACTCGATCCGGCACCTGGCGGGCGGCGTCAAGGACGAGATCTCGAAGAGCCCGGTGCGGCAGGCCTGCTACAACTGCTCGAGCGCGCTCAACTACAAGCATCAGCTGTTCGCCTACACGAGCCTGTTCTCGGTGGCGGGGGCCGACGTCTACGTGCGGCTCTGTTCGATGGGGATCCTCCACGACTGGAGGATCCTGTAGTGTCCGCGCACGCCACCTACACCTACGACGTGCTCATCATCGGCGCCGGCGGCGCCGGGCTGCGCGCGGCCATCGAAGCCGCCAACTTGGGCGCGTCGGTAGGCCTCATCTGCAAGTCGCTGCTGGGCAAGGCGCACACGGTGATGGCCGAGGGCGGCATGGCCGCCGCCATGGCCAACAACGACGATCGCGACAGCTGGAAAGTGCACTTTGCCGACACCATGCGCGG
>DASRPM010000098.1:0-63025 GCA_035646375.1 Vicinamibacterales bacterium | reverse complement strand
TGCTGCGCGAGCACGGCGGCTTCGTGCACTACGCGCCGGATCTCGGCAGCCATGTGGCGCAGCTGGCGGCGGCGCTGAGCGCCCCGCCCGAGACGGCATCGATCCGGACATTCATCGCCGGGTTCCTTCGGCCGCTCGGCGACCGCCCGGTGGCGCCGGCGCTCGCGCAGATGCTGGTCGATCGCGCCGGGGCGTTGTCCGGCGTGCGCTCCGCCGAAGCGCCCGCGCGCCTTCGAGCAGTGCCGGTGACTCCACCGGACGAACCGTTGGAGGACACCGGGCCGCACGTCAGCGGCGAGAGCGCCAGGCCGACGTTGCCGCTCGGCACGCGCGAGGGGGCCGTACGCCTCTATGCCACCGCCGCCACGCGCCGCCTCACGCGCCACGGCGTGGTGACGCTGCCGCCGGCGCTCGCGGCGTGGCTGGCCGCGGACGTCGCGCCTGGCGATGTGGTGTACGACATCGGCGCCGGCGTGGGCACCTGCAGCCTGGCCGCGGCGCTGCAGCGCGGAGCCGTGGCCGTGGCGTTCGAGCCTGGCTTTGCCGCGTTCCACGAGCTGTGCGACAACGTGATCCTCAACGGCTGCTCGGGCACGGTGGTCCCGTTGCCGCTGGCGCTTGCCGCACGCGCCGGATTGCGGGCGCTCACCTATCCGCACGCCGCTGGCGGCGATCACCACGCGCTGCGCGCGCGGGAGTGGCGGCCCGGGCGAGAAGCACCTGGCGAACACTACACGCAGCCGGTATGCGCCGAGACGCTCGACGACGTGGTGCGCCGCCACCGGCTGCCGCCGCCTCACGCCCTGCGGATCGCGCTCCGGTCGGGGGCGGACGAGGTGCTGCGGGGCGCGGCCGAGCTGTTCGTCAGCCATCGGCCCCGATCCGTCCTGGTCATGCTCAAGGACGCCGGGCAGGCGGCCTCGGTGCAGGCCGCCGCCACGCAGCTCGGGTATGAGGCCGCGCCTCTGGGGGCAAGCGCAGCCACGTTGCGCCTCGTGCCCGGGTCGGAACGCCCCCGCCCGCGCCCGTGGGGCGCCCTGCGCCGGGCCGCAAGCCGCGTGCGCGCCCGGAGCTGAAGCCGCTACAATCTCGGGCAAGTGAGGCGCGTACGGCGGTAGCGAGTAAGGAGAAGGACATGAGCAAAATCGGACGCAACGAGCTGTGCCCCTGCGGCAGCGGCAAGAAGTTCAAGCGCTGCCATGGGCTCACATCCGAATCGACGCGCAGCGGGCGCTTTCTGATGGTTGCCGTCGGCATCGGCGTGCTGGCCGCGGTCGCAGCAGGCCTTGCCGCGTTCACGACGGACCGCAGCTCGTCGGTGCGCGTATTCGATCCGGCACACGGCCACTATCACGACGCCACCGGCACGCAGGTTCCCTGATGACGCTCCGCCGCGGACCGCGCGGCAGCACACTGCTCGCCGCCGGGCTCGCGGCCGCCGCCGCGTCCGCGATGGCGCTGTCGGCGCAGAGTCCACCTGCTCCCGAGCGCTTCGTGATGCGTGTCGTGACGCAGGGGCTCGATGCGCCGTGGGAGATCACGTGGGGACCTGACGGCCAGCTGTGGGTCACCGAGCGGCGCGGGCGCCGCGTGGTGCGCGTCAACCCGGCGAACGGCGCCCAGACCGTGGCCCTGGTCCTGCCGGATGTGCATCAGAGCGTGACCCAGGACGGCCTGCTCGGCCTGGCGTTACACCCCGACCTGCTGGCCGGCCGCCAGCGCGACTTCGTTTATCTCGCGTTCACCTACGACGACGCCGCGGGCCTCGCGTTCCTCCGCCGCATGGCGGTGCGCCGCTACACGTTCGATGCCGCGGCAGGGCGGCTCGGCGCGCCGGTCGACGTGCTGACCGGGCTGCCGGTGCACGACGACCACGTGGCCGGACGGTTGAAGTTCGGCCCGGACGGCATGCTGTATCTGAGCCTGGGCGACGAGGGCGCGAACTTCCTCGCCAACCGCTGCAATCCGAACCGGGCGCTGGACCTGCCGACGCCGGCGGAGATCGCGGCCCGGAACTGGTCCGCCTATCAGGGGAAGATCCTGCGCCTCGCGCCGGACGGGTCGATTCCGCCCGACAACCCGGCGATCGGCGGCGTGCGCAGCCACATCTTTTCGTACGGCCATCGCAACCCGCAGGGACTGGTGTTCGGCCCGGGCGGCCGGCTGTACGAATCGGAGCACGGCCCCGACGTGGACGACGAGGTCAACCTGATCGAAGCCGGCGGCAACTACGGCTGGCCGCGCGTCGCGGGCTATCGCGACGAGAAGGGCTACGTCTACGCGAACTGGTCGGCGTCGGCGCCCACGCCGTGCGGGTCGCTTCCGCCGCAGGGCCGCGGCGCCATTCCGCCGTCCGTCCCGCAGCAGGCCGAGAGCACCTTTCAGGCGCCGGACTTCAAGCCGCCGCTCCAGACGTTCTTCACGGTGGAGCCGGCCACGGAAGCGCAGCGCCGTCCGGGCAACACGATCGCTCCCGGCAGTCTCGACATGGTGATGAGCGACACGGGCGTTCCGGGCTGGCGCGCGTCGCTGCTCCTGCCGACGATGCTGCGCGGGCTCGTCTACCGCATCCCGCTCTCGGCTGACGGACGTGCCGCCACGGGCGCACCCATCGAGTACTTCAAAACGACCAACCGTTATCGCGACCTCGCCGTGGGACCCGATCAGCGGACGTTCTACATCGCCACCGACCCCGACGGCATCACGATCGACGGCTCCGGTGCGCGCACACGAACGCTGGCGAATCCAGGCGCCATCCTCGAGTTCAGCTACGCCGGGAACTAGGCAGGCCCTAAGCCTTAAGCCCTAAGCCGTCAACAACGCCTTCGCCTCCGCCTCGAGCGCCGCGAGGCGACGCTCCAGTTCCAACCGCGCGGCTTCGAGCGCGGCGTCCGGCGCGCGCGGCTCGACGTACAGCGGCTCGCCGACCGCCAGGGCCACCGTGCTGAACGGCTTGGGAATCTGCGTGCGGTCCCAGCTGCGGGCCGTCCATGACGTCGAGGCTTCGAGGTGGAACGGCAGCAGCGGGTTTCCGGTGGCCATGGCCAGCCAGACGGCGCCGGGTTGCGCCACCCGCGCCGGTCCGCGCGGCCCGTCGAGCGTGAAGCCGGCGGGGCGCCCCGCTTTCATCGCGCGCACGAGCTGCAGCAGCGCGCGCCGCCCGCCGCTCGACGTCGAGCCGCGTGCCGTCCCGTAGCCGAAGCGTTCGATGATGCCCGCGATCCACTCGCCGTCGAAGTTCTCGCTGGTGATCACCACGATGCCGCGCCCACGGAAGTACACGGTGGCGGACAGGATTCGCCCGTGCCAGAACGCCATCACGGGCTGATGACCGGCGGCGCGGACGGCGTCGAAGTGCTGCAACCCCGACACGCGCCAGCGGAGCGTACGGCCGAGCGCGGCGATGACGGGATAGCCGAGCGCCGCGATGGCGCCAGCCTGGACACGTTTCCAGCGCGAATCGCGCCACGAGGCGGCCATTACATCCCGGTGTACTGCGGCCCGCCGCCGCCCTCGGGCGGCACCCAGGTGATGACGCCGTAGGGATCCATGATGTCGCACGTCTTGCAGTGCACGCAGTTCGAGGCGTTGATCTGCAGGCGCGCAGCCCCGCCCGGGTCGCGGACGATCTCGTAGACGTTGGCCGGGCAGAACCGCGTGCACGGGTGCCCGTATTCGGGGCCGCAGATCGACGTGCACACGTCCGTGTGGACCAGCAGGTGCGCCGGCTGGTCCTCGTCGTGTGCCGTCCCGGCGAAGTGCACGTTGGTGAGCTTGTCGAAGGTCAACACGCGATCCGGCGGCACGGCGCGGCTCGCCGTGGGGCTGGCCATGTCGATGCCGTAATACCAGCGCAGCGTGCGCATGCGCGTGTGCCCGGGCGCGGCGCGCAGATCGCCCAGCCAGCGTCCGCGCGTGAGCATCGACAGGCCGGCGAACAGCAGCCCCGGCAGCAGCCCGAGGCCGAACGCCTGGTGCACGCTCCGCACCGGTTCCAGCTCCTGCCGCACGGCGCTCGCCGCGATGCGATGCTGGTAGGCCGACAGCCGCGCGGCGCTCGTGTCACCGGCCCGCAACGCCTCGAAGGCGGTTTCGGCCGCGAGCATGCCCGTTCGCATCGCCAGATGGATGCCCTTGAGGCGCACCGAGTTCACGAAGCTGCCGGCGTCGCCCGCCACGAGCGCGCCGTCGGCGTAGACGCGCGGTACGGTGTTCCAGCCTCCTTCGGGCAGCGCCTTGGCGCCGTAGCGTACGAGGCGGCCGCCGTCGAGCAGACGCGACACCAGCGGGTGGCGCTTGAAGCGGTTGAACGCCACGTGCGGGTCGAAGAGCGGGTCGTGGTAGTCGAGCCCCGCGACGAGCCCGAGCGACACCATGCGGTCCGGCAGGGCGTAGATGAAGCCGCCGCCGAACTCCTCGTGCCGCAGCGGGTACCCGAGCGTGTGCATGACGGTGCCGGGCTCGATGCGCCCCTCCGGCACTTCCCACAGCTCCTTGAGCCCGATGGCGTACTGCTCCGGCTCGCGCCCCTTCCCGAGCGCCAGATGCCGGCGCAGCTGTTTGGTGAGGTTGCCGCGCACGCCGTCGCAGAAAATCGTCACCTTGGCGTGGATGTCCACGCCGGGCTCGAAGTTCGCCCTGGTCTCGCCGTGCTTGCCGCGGCCGCGGTCGCCGGTACGGACGCCGATCACGCGGGTGCCGTCGAGCAACACTTCCTGGCCGGCGAATCCGGTGAAGAGATCGACGCCGGCCGCCTCGGCCTGCCCGGCCAGCCAGCGTCCAAGCTGGTTGAGCGACACGATCGCGTTGCCGTGGTTGGCGAGCGGCGGCGGAATGATGGGCGCGCGCAGCGCCCGATTCTCGGTCAGGAAGTAGACGCGCTCGCGCCCGACGTCGGCAAGCAGCGGGGCGCCGAGCGCGCGGTAGTCCGGCAGCAGCTCGGCGAGGGCCGACAGATCCAGCACGGCTCCCGACAGCAGGTGCGCGCCCGCCTCGCGGGCCTTCTCGAGGACGGCAATCGACGGGACGTCGCCTCCGACGGCCTTGGCGAGCTGCGAGAGGCGAATGGCGGCCGACAGCCCGGCCGGGCCGCCGCCGACAATCAGGACGTCAACGTCGAGAGTCTCTCTCGCCACCACGTCCTAGTGTGACTGCTTTTCGATCTCCGCGGTCATGGCGGGCACGATGTCGAACAGGTCGCCTACGATGCCGTAGTCGGCCACCTCGAAGATCGGCGCGTCGGCGTCCTTGTTGATGGCGACGATCGTGCGAGACCCCTTCATGCCGACGAGGTGCTGAATCGCCCCGGAGATGCCGAGCGCGACGTACAGCTTCGGCGCCACGGTCTGTCCGGAGCTCCCGACCTGACGATCCATCGGCAGCCAGCCGTTGTCGCAGATCGGCCGCGATGCGGCAATCTCGGCGCCCATGGCGGCGGCCAGGCGCTCGGCCACCACGATCTGATCCTGCGCCTTGATGCCCCGGCCCACGGCCACGATCCGCTCGGCCTGCCCCAGATCCACGGCCTGCTTCGCTTCCTGAAACGGCGGCTCGACGGTCTGGCGCGACGCGTCGAGGGGCACGCTCAGCGTCCTGACGGCGGCGGCAGGGCCTTTCACGACGGCGTCGGCTCGAAACGCGCCGATCTGGCAGGTCACGATGGCCGGGCCCTCTCCATGCGGCGCCACTTCGGCCACGAGCTTGCCCTGGAACATCGGCCGGAGGAAGGTGGCCGCGGCCCCGCTCCCCTTCACCCCAATCACGTCGGCGACGAGCGGCGCGCCCAGGCGGGCGGCCAGCCGCGGCGCATAGTCGCGCGCCTGATAGGTGTGCGCCATCACGACCAGTCGCGGCGTCGTCTGTGCGATGACGGCGGCGACGGCGGCCACCTGCGTGTCGGGCATGTAGGACGTCAGCGCGGCGTCCTCGACTGCGAGTACCTCGCCCACGCCCGCTTCGGCGAGCTGCTTCGCCGCCTCGCCGCCGCCAGGCACGAGGACCGCGAGCGGTTCTCCACCGGCCAGCTGTTGTGCGCACCCGACGGCTTCCCAGCTCGCGCGGTTGAGGGTGCCGGCGCGCAGCTCGGCTACCACCAGAATCATCGCGGGCTCGCGGTCACAGGACCCGCGCCTCCTCGCGCAGCCGGCGGACCAGTTCCGCCGCGGCTTCGGCCGGCGGCCCCGCGATGAGCGCGGTCTGCTTCGACTTCGACGGCAGCGCGAGGCCGACGATCCGGAGCCCCGCCGACAGGCCGGCCGGCGGCGCGACGGCGCGAATCTCTTTCTTCTTCGCCGCCATGATGCCCTTCAGGGTGGCGTAGCGCAGCTGGTTGATGCCGCTCTGAATCGTCAGCAGCGCCGGCGTGGGCATCGACACCCACTGGAACCAGCCGCCTTCGAGCTCGCGCTTCACCCGCACGCGGCCGTCGGACACCTCGACGTCCATGATGATGGTCGAGTGCGGAATGCCCAGCAGTTCGGCGAGCGCCACGCCGGTCTGCGCGTGGCCCTGGTCGTCCGACTGGAGGCCGGTGAGCACGAGGTCGAAGGCTTCGTCGCGCATCGCGTGCGCCAGCGCCTGCGCCACCAGGAACCCGTCGGCGGCACCCAGACCGGCGTCGTCCACGTGGATGCCGCGGTCGGCACCCCGTGCGAGCCCCTCGCGGATCACCTGCTGCACGCGCGCGGGACCCGCGGAGCACACCACCACTTCCCCGCCGTGCTTTTCTCGCAGCCGCAGCGCCTCTTCGAGCGCGTAGGCGTCGGGCTCGTTCATCTCGAAGCTGGCGTCGGCTTCGCGGATCCAGGTGCGGTCGTCGTTCAGACGCGGCTGCCACTCCCGCGTCGGCACCTGCTTGATACAGACGGCGATCTTCATGGGTGTCCGGAGCTTACGCGTCGTCCGCCCGCTTCAGGAGCAGCGAGACGTTGGTGCCGCCGAACCCGAATGAGTTCGAGAGCGCGTACCGCATCGGCAGCGAGCGTGTGGTGTTCGGCACGTAGTCGAGGTCGCAGTCCGGGTCCGGGCACTCGAGGTTGATCGTGGGCGGCGCGATCTGGTGATGGAGCGCCAGCGCGGTGATGCCCGCTTCGAGCCCGCCCGCGGCGCCGAGCAGGTGCCCGGTCATCGACTTGGTGGACGAGATCGCCAGCCGCCGCGCGTGCTCGCCGAAGGTCGTCTTGATCGCCATCGTCTCGAGCCGGTCGTTGAAGGGCGTCGAGGTGCCGTGGGCGTTGATGTAGTCCACCTCCGCGGGGGCGATTCCGGCCTTCCGGACCGCCATCTGCATCGCCCGGGCCCCGCCGTCGCCGTCCTCGGACGGCGCGGTGATGTGAAAGGCGTCGGCGGACGAGCCGTAGCCGGCGACCTCGGCGTAGATCTTCGCCCCACGCCGCCGGGCCGACTCGAGCTCCTCCATCACCACCACGCCGGCGCCCTCGCCGATGACGAACCCGTCGCGGTCCTTGTCGAAGGGGCGGCTGGCGCGGTGCGGTTCGTCGTTGCGGGTCGACAGCGCGCGCAGCGCCGCGAAGCCGCCGACGCTCATCGGCGTGATGGCGGCTTCCGACCCGCCGGCAATCATCGCGTCGGCGTCACCGCGCCTGATGATCTCGTAGGATTCGCCCACGGCGTGCGCCGACGCCGAGCAGGCGGTGCAGGTGGCCAGGTTCGGCCCCTTGGCGCCAAAGCGGATCGACACCTGGCCCGATGCCAGGTTGATGATCATCGCGGGAATGAAGAACGGCGAGATGCGCCGGGGCCCGCTCTCGAGCAGCGTCTGGTGCTCGCGCTCGATCGTGGCGAACCCGCCGATGCCAGAGCCGATGAAGACGCCGACGTTCGTGGCGTTGGCCGGCGTGATCTGGAGCCCGGAGTCGTCCATCGCGAACTGCGAGGCCGCGATGGCGTACTGGATGAAGACGTCCATCTTCTTGACGTCTTTCTTGTCCACGAACTGCAACGGGTCGAAGCCGCGGACCTCCGCGGCAATCTGCGCCGCGAAGTTCGTGACGTCGAACTTCGTGACCCGGCCGACGCCGCTCGTTCCCGCGAGCAGCGCGTTCCATGTGGCGCCGGTACCGATGCCCACCGCGGACACCAGACCGATGCCGGTGATGACGACCCGCCTCTCCACGCGCGTTCCGATGGATGGGGTTACTTCTTGGACTTCGCGTGCGCCTCGATGTAGTCGATGGCTTCCTTGACGCGGGTGATCTTCTCGGCGGACTCGTCGGGGATCTCGATGCCGAATTCCTCTTCGAACGCCATGACCAGCTCCACGGTGTCGAGCGAGTCGGCGCCCAGATCGTCGACGAACGACGCGTCCGGCGTCACTTCTTCCTCGTCGACCCCGAGCTGCTCAACGATGATGCTCTTCACCTTGTCTGCTACAGCCATCACATCTCCTCGTTTAACGTCACACCCTAGGTATACATGCCGCCGTTGACGGCGAGAACCTGCCCTGTAATATACGACGCCTCATCCGAGGCGAGAAAGCACACTGCTGCGGCCACGTCTTCCGCCGTCCCGATGCGGCCGAGCGGGATCTGGGCCGACCAGTCGCCCTGTGCCTTGTCGGTGAGCGCCTGCGTCATGTCGGTCGCGACGAGCCCCGGGGCCACGACGTTGACCGTAATCTGCCGGGATGCTACCTCGCGCGCGATCGCCTTGCTGAACCCGATGAGCCCCGCCTTCGAGGCCGCGTAGTTGGCCTGGCCGGCATTGCCCATCTGCCCTACCACCGAGCCGATGCTGATGATGCGCCCGCCTCGCTGCCGGATCATCGGCTTGAGCGCGGCCTGCACGACGGTGAAGGCCGCCGTCAGGTTGGTGGCCAGCACCTCGTCCCAGTCCGCGCGCTTCATCCGCAGCATCAGCTGATCGCGCGCGATGCCGGCGTTGTTCACCAGGATATCGAGCCGGCCGTTGTGCTGGAGCGCGGCGGTCATCATCGCCGCGACCGACGCCGAATCGGTCACGTCCGCCCCCACCGCGGTCGCGGATCCGCCCGCGGCCCGAACCGCGTCGGCGGTGCCGTCCGCGTTGCTGCCGCGCGCCACGGCCACGACGTGGGCGCCGCTCGACGCCAGCGCGAGCGCGATTCCCCGCCCGATGCCGCGTGACGCGCCGGTCACGAGCGCCACCTTGCCGGTCAGTTCGAACATGCCGCCCGCACCGCGTCCAGCTGGTCTGGCCCGCTGAAGCTCACCACGTGAGCGTCCTTCCGTATTCGTTTGATGAGGCCGGCGAGCACGGTGCCGGGCCCGACCTCGACAAAGGTCGTGACGCCGTCGGCCATCAGCCGCTCCACGACGTCCTGCCACCGCACGGTGGCAGAGACCTGGCGGACCAGCGCGTCCACTCCGGCCCCGGCGTCACACTTCGGCTCGGCGTCCACGTTGGCCACGACCGGCACGCGGGGCGCGCTGGTGGAGAGCCCCCGCAGCTCCGGCTCGAGCCGATCCTGCGCCGGTTTCATGAGGGCGCAGTGAAAGGGCGCGCTGACGGTGAGCGGGACCACCCGGCGCGCGCCGAGCGCCTTGGCGCGCACGGACGCGCGGGCGACGGCGGCGGCATGGCCGGCAATGGCCACCTGTCCGGGCGCGTTGAGGTTGGCCGGGCTCACCACCTCGCCGTCGGCAGCTTCGCGGCAGGCCTGTTCGACCAGCGCGGCATCGAGGCCGAGGACAGCGGCCATGGCACCGGTGCCGACCGGCACCGACTCCTGCATGTAGCGGCCGCGCCGCCGGACGATGGCCACGCCGTCGGCCAGCGAGAAGGTGCCGGCGGCGACGTGCGCCGAGTACTCGCCAAGGCTGTGCCCGGCCACGAACGACGGCTCGATGCCGTGCGCGGCCAGCACGCGCGCGGCCGCGACGCTGACAGCGAGAATCGCCGGCTGCGCGTGTTCGGTCAGGGTGAGCCGATCCTCTGGACCCTCGGCGAGCATCGCCCGCAGCGAGACGCCGGCGGCCGACCCGTTGGCCGCGGCGGTGAACGCCGATTCGGCCTCCGCCAGCGCGGCGGCGGCCTCCGGGAAGGCGGCGGCCAGCGCCACGCCCATCCCGACCTCCTGCGATCCCTGTCCCGGAAACACGAAGGCGACGCGGCCGCTCACGACACCCCCGCCACGGCGACGCCGCGCGTGACCTGTGCCACGACCTCGCTCGACGCGAGCCGCGCGGCCATGGCGATGGCGTTGCGGATGGCCCTGGCCGACGAGCGGCCGTGCGCGACGATGGCCGTGCCGGCGACCCCGAGCAGCGGCGCCCCGCCGTATTCGGAGTAGTCCACGCGGCGGCGGAGGCGCCGGAAGGCGCGGCGCGACAGCACGGCGCCCGTGTCGCTCGTGAAGGTGCCGCGCAGCTCGGCGCGGAGCAGCCGTTCGACCGTTTCGATGAGCCCCTCCGTGGTCTTCAGCACCACGTTGCCCGTGAACCCGTCGCAGACCACCACGTCGGCGGCGCCGCTGTAGATCTCGCGCCCTTCGATGTTGCCGATGAATCCGACCGGTGCGCTCTTGAGCAGCCGGTGGGCCTCGCGCGTGAGCTCGTTGCCCTTGTTGGGTTCCTCGCCGATCGACAGCAGTCCGACGCGCGGGCGCTCGACGCCGAGCACGAGCCGCGCGTAGGCCTCGCCCATGATGGCGAACTGGACGAGATGCGACGGGCGGCACTCGACGTTCGCGCCGGCGTCGACGAGCACGGCCGAGCCCGTCTCCGTCGGGATGATGGCCGCGAGCGCCGGGCGATCGACGCCCGGAATCATGCCGAAGGCGGCGCGCGCCGACACCACGGTGGCGCCAGTGTGGCCGGCGCTGACGAGCGCATCGGCGTCGCCGGCGGCGACGAGTTCGGCGGCAACGCGGATGGCGGCGCGCGGCCGGCGGCGCAGCGCGAGCGCGGCGGGCTCGTCGTTCGAGACTGTCTCCTCGGCGTCCACGACCTCGAGCGCGCCCGCGTAGCCGCCGGCGAGCGGACGGAGTACGGACGTCACCTGCGCCTCGGGGCCCACGAGCAGCACCCGGACGTCGAGATGGCGTGCGGCAGCCAGTGCCCCCTCGACCACGACGGCCGGGGCATGGTCACCGCCCATGGCATCAACGGCAATGCGAAGCATTATTCGGCGTGCCCGGCCGCGGTCCCGGCCCTGGAGCTGTCAGACCGATGCGGGTGACGCGCGTCGCGACTGTTACTCGTCGGCCGCGCCGGCCCGGACCTGCCGCTCGCGATAGTAGCCGCAGTTCCAGCAGACGCGATGCGGCGTCGTGAGCTCCTTGCACTTCGGGCACTGGCCGGTCGTCGTGGCGGTCAGCGCGTCGTGGGTGCGGCGCTTGGCCGTGCGCGTCTTCGAATGGCGGCGTTTGGGATTCGGCATGTCTACGATGTTCCTTTTATCAAACCTTTGAGCGGCGCCAGCCGGGGGTCTTCCCAGCCCGGCCCGCAGTCGCACGTGCCCGTGTTCCTGTTCACTCCGCACTGCGGGCACAGCCCGCGGCACTCCTCCTGACACAGCGGCTTCATGGGCAGCGCCAGGTAGAACTGCTCGCGCAGGAGGTCGCTCAGATCGATCTGGTCATCCTGGTAGAAGCTGACGTCCACGTCCTCTTCCGCGACTTCCGTGTCGTCGCCCGAGGACCGCTCCGATACCGGCAGACACCGCAGATCGAAGGCGGCATCCACCGGCAGACGATAGGGCTCCAGGCAGCGGCTGCACGCCAGTTCCAGCACCGTACGCGCCCTGCCTTCGATCCGGAATCGATCCTTGTCCTTGTGCAGGTCGAACTCGAGCTCGACCGGCTCTACCACCTGATACGCGTCGCCCTCACCCCCGAGATCCGCCGGCTGGAACGTCTTGGTGACGTGCGTCAGCGGCTGCCGGTATCGGGTGAGGTCGAGCAGCACCGCTTTCAGAGACATTGCTGAACCGGCTCCCCCTCACGAAGATCCCGCGAAAGGCAGACTTTCGATTATAGCCCAGGCCCGTGCCCAATTGCCCGGGTCCGCCCCTACGGGCGGGCGTCGGGGCCGGCCATCGGCCCGACCCAGGGTCGTGGGATGAACAGGCGTTCGTACAGGGACACCGCAAAGCGGTCGGTCATGCCGGCCACGAAATCCTTGGCGGCCGTCTCGAGCCCCTCGCGCTCGAGGATCCCGGCGTCGAGGAACTCCTGCGGCCGTTCCCGGACCTTTTCCCACAGGCCGCCCAGGATGCCGGCCGCCTTCTTGAACTCCGCCGTTGCCGTCTCGTTCTCGTAAACCGCCTTGAACAGGAACGATCGCATCGCCAGCGTGGCCTCGAGCACCTCGTCGCTCATGCGGATCTCGGCGAGCTCGCCGCGGCTGGTTTCCGTCACCACGTCCTTGACCATACGGGCGATCCGGGCCGACGAGGAGCCGCCCAGCACGCCCACCGGGCCGCGCGGCAAATCCTCGTCCCGGAGCACGCCGGCGCGCACGGCATCGTCGATGTCGTGGTTGACGTAGGCGATGAGGTCGGCCACCCGCATCACCTGGCCTTCGAGCGTGGCGGCACGTTTCGAGGGGTCGAGCCCGACCGGCGATCCGTTCTTGCCCTTGGAATGACGGCCGATGCCGTCCCGCACTTCCCAGCTGAGATTGAGCCCGCGTCCGTCGTTCTCCAGCACGTCCACGATGCGGAGGCTCTGCTCGTAATGCCGGAACCCGCCGGGCACCAGCGTGTCGAGCACCTGCTCGCCGGCGTGCCCGAACGGCGTGTGCCCGAGATCGTGGCCGAGCGCGATGGCTTCGGTGAGCTCCTCGTGCAGCCGCAGCACCTTGGCGATGGTGCGGGCGATCTGCGACACCTCGAGCGAATGCGTCAGGCGCGTGCGGTAGTGGTCGCCCGCCGGCGCGAAGAACACTTGCGTCTTGTGCTTCAGGCGGCGGAAGGCCTTGCTGTGGATGACTCGATCGCGATCGCGCTGGAATGCAGGCCGCACGTCGTCTTCGGCCTCGGGACGCAGGCGGCCGCGCGAGCGCGTGCTCTTGGCGGCTGCGGGGGCCAGCGTGTCGAGCTCGAGCTGCTCGAGCGTGGCCCGGATGCTGGACGCGTCAGGCACTAGGCGCCTCCGTTCTCATCCGCCAGGTCGGCGAGAAAGCTGGTGCCGTGCGCCAGCGGCCCGACGCCGAAGTTCTCGGCGATCGTCTGCCCCAGATCCGCGAAGGTGGAGCGCGTGCCGAGGTCCCGGCCGGCCGGAACGCGGGGGCCGGTGACGAGGAGCGGCACGTGCTCGCGCGAGTGGTCCGTGCTCGGCGTCGTCGGATCGTTGCCGTGATCGGCCGTTACGACGAAGAGATCGCCCGGCCGCAACCCGCCGGCGACATCCGCGAGGCCGCTGTCGATGCGTTCGAGATTGGCCGCGTAGCCGGCCACGTCGTTGCGGTGTCCGAACTGCGTATCGCTGTCCACGAGGTTCACGAACACGAGACCGCCGGCGACGTCCTCGAGCGCCCGCTTCAACGTGGCCATGCCGTCGGTGTCGCTCACGGCCGGCAGTGCCCGCGTGATGCCGCGGCCGGCGAAGAGGTCGCGGACCTTACCGATGGTCACGACCGTCTGCCCCGCGGTGCTGAGCGCGTCGAGGAGCGTCACGCCCGCAGGCTCCAGCGCGTAGTCGTGCCGGTTGGCGGTCCGCCGGTACGCTCCGGTCGCGCCGATGAACGGACGCGCGATCACCCGCCCGACGCCCAGGCCGCGGCCCACCAGGTCGAAGGCGGCCTCGCACATGCGGTACTGCTCGGCAATCGGGATGACGTCCTCGTGTGCCGCCACCTGGAAAACGCTGTCGGCCGAGGTGTACACGATCGGCTTGCCCGTCCGCACGTGCTCGTCGCCGAGGCGTTCGATGATCTCGGTGCCGGACGCGACGACGTTGCCCAGGGTGCCGCGGCCGATCCGGCGCTCGAACTCGCCGATGACATCAGGCGAAAACCCCTGCGGAAACGTGGGAAACGCACGGTCCAGGACCACTCCCGCCATTTCCCAGTGGCCGGTCACCGAATCCTTGCCCGGCGATGCCTCCGCCATGCGGCCATAGGCGGCGCGCGGCGGCGGCTCGCCGCCCGCGCTCCGTGCGTCGAGCCGTACGAGGCGGCCGAGGCCGAGGGAGCGAAGGTAGGGGACGGCGAGGCCGACCTGCGCCGCGATGTTGCCGAGAGTGTTGCTGCCTTCGTCGCCGTACACCCCCGCATCGGGCAGCTCGCCGATGCCGGCGCTGTCGATGACGATCAGGATGACGCGGTTGAAGGCGGGGCGCCTCAAGAATGCGGCGTGCTGAACGCGTTGACGCCGGCCCGGGCCGTTTCGATGAAAGCGATCGCGTGTTTGAAGACGAGATGCTCGGCGCCGCTGACGTCCACGACGACCGCGTACTTGTCGAACCCCTTGATGCGCGCGTCGAACGACACGCCGGTCATCAGGTGCACCGTGACGGACGCCCGATCCCGCCGGGCCGTGTTGAGGAACACATCCTGAACACTCGGGGGTGCGCCGCGTTCTCCGAACGCATCGGCGAGCGCCCTCTCCGAGACCCTGTTGGCCTGCCGGTCGAGTTCGACCGGTCGCCGCGACGAAAGCGAGTCAGGCACGTGCGTCATCCAGTGAGCTCTCCTCGACCGGCCGCGTCTCTTGCCAGCGCGCGATGAGCGCGTCCTCGACGCGTCGCCGCACGTCGATCGATTCGCCCGGCCCGTCGAACCAGATAAGAGTAGGCTCTTTGCGGAACCAGATCAACTGGCGACGCGCGTAGCGACGGTTCTCCTGCGTGATGAGCGCGCGCGTCGCCGCTTCGTCGCGCGTGCCGTGCAGCATCTCCATGATCTGCCGGTAGACCAGACCGCCGAAGGGGCGCGCGTGCGGCGGCACGCCGCGCGCCAGCAGCCCTCGCACCTCGTCCACGACGCCGCGCGCGAACTGCTGGTCCACGCGCATGGCGACGCGCGCGGCGGTGAGCTCCGGCGGCAGCCGTAGCGCGATCGCGGTCACGTCGCAGTCGTCGATGAGCGATCGCGTGCCGGCGAAGTGCGCCGTCAGCGGCGTCCCGGTGAGAAAAAACACCTCGAGCGCCCGGACGATGCGCTTCTGATCGCGGGCCATGATGCGCGCACCCGATGCCGCGTCGACGTGCGCCAGCAGCCGATGGAGCCGCTCGGGCCCCCGCCGCGCCGCGAGCCGATCGAGGCGGGCGCGCAGCGCCGGGTCGGCGCCGGGGCCCGGAAACAGGCCCCGAACCAGGGCGCGATAGTAGAACCCGGTGCCGCCGACGAGGATCGGCAGACGCCCGCGCGCGTGCACGGCGCGGATGGTCGCCGCCGCGTCGCGCGCATACTGCGCGGCGGTATAGACCTCGGTGGGGTCGGCGATGTCGATGAGATGGTGCGGGATGCCCTGCTGCTCCGCCGGCGCCACCTTGTCGGTGCCGATGTCGAAGCCGCGGTAGACCGCCGTCGAATCGCAGTTGAGAATCTCGCCGTCGAACCGCTGCGCGAGCGCCAGGCCGAGCGCGCTCTTGCCGCACGCGGTGGGACCGAGGACCGCGAGGACACGTGGACGCGGCGTCATCCCCGCCTCACGCCAGGCGCCACGCCACGAAGGCGGCGAGCGCGGCCAGCAGAAGGAGGAGACCGAGCTGTTGCGTGCGGGTCGGCATGGTCGTGCGGCCGGCCGCCGGTGACACTAATTGACCGGCGACTCGTTGTAATAGAACGTGACGGTGAAGAAGGCCTTGTCGTCCGGGTACTCCGGCGGCAGCGGCTCCACCGGATTGGACCCCAGGATGGCGTTGAACGCCGCGCGGTTGAAGGCGTCGACGTTCGACGGCTGCGCCACGATCAGGTCCGTGATGTGCCCATCCCGGTGGATGTTGAACTGCAGCACGACGCGGCCGTGAAAACTGAACGCCGCCTCCGGTACGAACCAGTTCCTCTTCACCTTCTGCACGAAGCGCCGGACCCAGGGGCCGAAGTCCACACCCTTGGTGTCGAACTGGATGGCCTGTCCCGGATCCTTCGTCCCACCCTGCGGGTTGTTGAAGGTCTGGTTCTGCACGTACTCCTGCAGGTTGCGGAGCGCCTTGCCCAGCGAGCCCGTCGCGGCCTTCGGCATCTCGATCGGACGGCGCAGCCCGCGATCGGCTTCGGGCAGCCGCACCTCCTGCTTCGGCTGTTCTGGCGCTGGAGGTTCCGGCGTTGGCGGCGTCTCCTCGCCGCGAGCCCGCTCGGCGACGGACGCTTCGGTCCGCTCGGCGGAGTTGCCGCGCGCGAGCGGCAGCGGGTTGTTCGGTTGCGGCGAGACTTCAGGAGCCGCGGCTCTGCGGTCGAGGTCGCTGAGCTCGGGTCGCGGTGGCGGCGTGGGCGCCGGGGTGTCGAGCCGGGGTTGGACGAAGACGAAGCGCTGCCGGTTGCGCTCCTGCTCGAGCTGCTGTTGCAGCACTTCCTGCCGGCGCCGCTCCAGCTCCTCCGGACTCGGCTGCAGGAAGGCCAGCCGGCCTCCGAAGAGGATGAACAGGACCACGGCCGCATGCAGGCCGATCGAGAGCAAGGTGCCCTCGCGCCGGGAGATGGCGCTCCCGACCAGAAGCTCGTCCTGGTAGCGATCCTCGAAATCGAAATGTATCAAACGGCGCCGCCGCGTGGATTATAACACTCGTCCCTGCAAGGACTTACGGAAGCACCGCCGCCCAGGCCGCGGTGCCGCCCTCTTCTATCGGCGCCTCGCGGTGTAGAGATAGACGATGCCGATCGTCAAAGGGTCGGCACGCACCGAGTCGAAGCCCGCGTCTTCGAGCATGCGCGCGAACTCCGCCGGCGGCGTGAACGTGCCGACCGAGGCCGGCAGATACGAATAGGCGCCGGTATGGCCGGAGATCATCCGGCCGATGCGCGGCAGCACGGCCCTGAAGTACCACTGGTAGACACCGCTGAGCCCCGGCACACGCGGAATGCCGAACTCCAGGATGGCGAGGCGGCCGCCGGTCCTGAGCACGCGCGCCATCTCGGCGCAGGCAACGCTGGCCGTATGGACGTTGCGGATCCCGAAGGCGATCGTCACCGCGTCGGCCGCCCCGCCGGCCACCGGCAGCCGCATCGCGTCGCCGTGGACCAGCACGATCCGGCTCGACTCCCCCGCCGCCTTCACCTTGCCGACGCCGAGCGCCAGCATCGCCCGTGCGAAGTCCACGCCCACCACGCGTGCCGCCCGGGCGCTGCCGCGTCGCGGTGCGCAGGCTTCGAGCGCCACGTCGGCCGTCCCGGTGGCGACGTCCACCAGGACCTCGCGCCCGGTGAGCGCCAGCGAGTCGATCGCGCGCTTGCGCCACCAGCGGTCGATGCCCATGCTGAGCAGCCGGTTGAGCAGGTCGTAGCGCGGCGCGATCGCGTCGAACATGCCGGCGATGCGATCCGGCGACTTGTCGGGCGCCGCGACCGGGCTCGCCACTCGCACCTCACCCGACATAGAGCGCCAGCGCCGTCGAGGCGAGGTACACGATGCCCACGTAGCCGTTGAGATCGAACGCGCGCTTCACCTGTGACAGGTCGCTCGCCGAGACGAGCGACTGCTCGTAGACGAGCAGGGCGGCCACCACGGCGACGCCGCCGAAGTACAGCGGCGGGAGTCCGGCCGCGAAGCCGAGGGCGGCCATGGCGCCCACCGTGGCGACGTGCATCGCCCGCGAGATGGCGATCGCCGCCGCCACGCCGAAGCGCGTGGGAATCGATCGCAGCCCATGGCCACGGTCGAAGTCGACGTCCTGACAGGCATAGAGCACGTCGAATCCGCCTACCCAGAGCCCGATCGCGAGACCGAGCAGCCACGGCTCCAGGCCGGTTCCCCCGCCGGCGGCGATCCAGCCGCCGACCGGCGCTACCGCCATCGCGAGGCCGAGGAAGAGCTGCGTATACGCGGTGTAGCGCTTGGCCAGCGAGTACCAGAACACGATGCCGAGCGCGACCGGTGACAGGACGCCGCACACCCATCCAAGCCTCGTGGCGGCAAACACGAACACCACCGAGGCGACGCCGACGAACACCGCGGCCTCGCGCAGGCTCATCGCGCCGCGCGGAATCTCGCGCATGGCAGTGCGGGGATTGAGCGCGTCGAAGCGCGCGTCCACCGCACGGTTGAAGCCCATGGCGGCGCTGCGCGCGCTCACCATGCAGACGACGATCCAGCCGATCTGTGCCCACGCGAAGGGCTCGGTGCGCCACGCCAGGAGTGCACCGGTGAGCGCGAACGGCAGCGCGAACACCGAGTGGCTGAAGCGGACGAACGAGAGGTACGTCGCGAATCTGGTCATGCCTGCGGCGGCGGAAACGGCATCTCGGACCTCATCTCGGTCGTGAGGCCGGACAGCAGGTATTCTTCCACATCGGTCACGCCGCTCGGCACCTGCACGCTGATCAGCGCCGCGCGCTTCCCGGGCTCCAGGCTCCCGTAGTCGCGCTCGAATCCCAAGGCGCGCGCCCCGACGAGGGTGGCGCTCTCCAGCAGGCGCCGTGCCGGAACTGCGGGCGTCAGGCGGCGCGCTTCAGCGAGCTCGCTGAACAGATTCAGGTCCTCGACGCTTGCCAGGCTGTCGGTGCCAAACGCGACGGGCACTCCCGCGGCGTAGAAGTCGGCCAGCGGCGGCTCGCCGGCACCGACGTACGCGTTGCTGCGCGGACACGCCACCAGCGTCGCGCCGATGTCGCGAATACGCGCGATGTCCGCGGCCGTGCACTGCACCCCATGGACGATCAGGGTCGACGCGTCCAGAAAGCCCCGCTGTTGCAGGAACGCGACCGGCGACGCCGCCGGCGGCCGCCACGTATCGGTCCAGACGCCGAGCATCTCGAGCAGGTCGCGCCACGGGCCCGTGCCATCGGCCAGGAACTGCACTTCTTCTTTCCCCTCAGCCAGGTGCACGGTCGTGGGCGAGCCGTGAGCACTGGCATCGCGACGGATGGCGTCGAACAGTGCCGGAGAGACCGAATACGGCGCGTGCGGGGCCACGCTGAACCGGATGTCGAGTCCGTCGTCTGCCGTGGCCTGCTGCTCGGCGGCGATGCGAGAGCGCGCGCCGGCCACGCGTGCGTCGGGTTCCGGCGTGTGGAAGCCCAGCAACTCGTAGAACACGTGCGCCGCGGTTCGTGACCAGCGCAGCGCGCTCAGCGCTCCCAAGCCGTTGCTGACTTCGCCGAACAGCACGGTGCCGCTCTCCACCGCATCGCCGATCGCTTCGGCGGCGTGGGTCTCCACCGTCTCCGGGTCCGGCGGGTTCCGGCGGGCGGCCAGCAACGGCCGCACCCAGTCGGTGAAGCGCGTCGCGCGCGGAATCTGGCCGTGCAGGTAGGACAGCTCCAGATGGGTGTGCGCGTTGACGAGGCCTGGCATCAACACACGTCGGCCGAGATCGGTCGCGCCAGGCGGCGGCGTCGATTCGACCGCGAGAATCCGCCCGTCCTCCATCGTGACCGAGCCGCCTGCGATCGGCGGACCAACGATCGGCAGGACCCAGTCGGCCCGCAGGCTATTGCGCAAGTCGCAGGGCTTTGCCGGCGCGGCTGCGCGCCGGATAGTTCTTCAGCTCGTCGGGAACCGAGGTGTCCCCCTCGGCGCGCGCGGTGGCGAGCGCCAGCATGCGGGGCACGTCGCGCTCGCGGAAGACCGGCTCGCCGAGGACTTCGTAGTGCATGTTGCGGCGCTTGGCGGTGAACCCGGCGGCCTCGACGTTGGTGACGATCTCGACCTCGTCCATGCAGTAGCTGGCGCCCGCCGCGCGCACGACGTTCTCCTCGATCATCACGCTGCCCATGTCGTTGGCGCCGTAGGCCAGGCTCAACTGCCCCACCTTGCCGCCCTGCGTCACCCACGACGCCTGCAGGTTGTCGAAGTTGTCGAGGACGATCCGCGCCACGGCGAGCGTCCGCAGGTAGTCCACGCCGGTCGCCTCGTAGCCGCCGTGCTCGGTGTGCTCGGGCTGATAGCTCCAGGTGATGAACGCCGTGAAGCCGCCGGTCGCGTCCTGCAGATCACGCAGCCGCAGCATGTGGTCGATGCGATCTTCGTCGGTGTCCACCGTGCCGTACATCATCGTGGCGGTGGTGCGCAGCCCCGCCTGGTGCGCCTCGCGCATGATGTCGATCCACTCGTCCGAGGTCGCCTTGGAGTAGCAGTTCAGCGCCTTGCGCACCCGGTCCACGAGAATCTCGGCACCGCCGCCTGGAATGCTGTCGAGCCCCGCCGCGATCAGCCGGTCGATGACCTGGCGCGTGGGGATGCCGTTGAGCCGCGAGATGTGCAGCACCTCCGGCGGCGACAGCGCGTGCAGCTTGAAGTCGGGATACGTGGCCTTGATCGTCCGGAAGAGATCCTCGTACCACTGGATCGGCAGATCCGGGTTGTGCCCACCTTGCAGCAGCAGCTGGTTGCCGCCCAGATCGATCGTCTCCTGGATCTTGGCGAGGATCTCCTCGAAGCCGAGCACGTAGCCGTCCGGCGAGCCCACCGTGCGGTAGAACGCGCAGAAGTTGCAGCGCGCGACGCACAGGTTCGTGTAGTTGACGTTGCGATCGATGATGTAGGTGACCGTCCGCGACGGGTGCTTGCGCGCGCGGATGCCGTCGGCGAGCCACCCGAGCAGCATCGTCGGCGCCTCGCGATAGAGCCGCAGCGCCTCGGCGCGGTCCACGCGGCCGCCGGCCGCGACCTTGTCTGCAAGCTGCTGGATAGTCACGTCAGAGCCCACGCCTCGATTCCACCGTCAGAAGAACTCCACGTCGCGGCGCGGCGCCAGACCGAGGGCCGCGGCGCGGTCCAGGAAGAGCTGCAGGCCGGCCACTTCCTCCGGACCGAGCCCGTAGCGCACATTATCCCTTAGGTACGCGGCGGCCCTTGCCGCCCGCGGCGGGTCGTGTGGCGCGTATTCCGCGGCAATTGCCGGGATGTTCGCCAGCCCCTCGTCCCGCGCCGCCTGGAGGGCGTGCACGTCGGCGGCCGTGACCGCACCGGTCCGCCCCGTCCAGGCCGCGTAGACGAACGGCAGGCCGGTCATGGCCAGCCAGGCGTCGCCGAGGTCGATCTTGGTCAGGCCGAGGGCGGCGGCGTCGGCCTCGAGGGCCGGGTCGCCGATGAGCAGCGCCGCGTCGTGCGCCGCCGTCATGGCCTCGAGGCCGGGACCCTGCGGCACGAACTCCGGCGCAATCTTGAACCAGTCGTGGCACAGGACGCGCGTGAGCGCCACCGACGTCCGCGAGCTGGTGTCGAGGGCGATCGTCCGCACCTCCGCCATCGGCTTCGTCGAGAAGATCGCAACCGAGGTCACCGGCCCGCGCGACCCGATGCCGATGCCCGGCACGAACCGGTAGTCGGGCGCCTGCAGGTACTCGATGGACGGCGTCAGACCGAGGTCCACCTCGCCCGCCTGCAGCAGGCTCGCGCAGACGCTCGGCAGATCGTGGCGAATCGCCCAGCGGCCGGGATCACGGTCGAGGGCCCAGGTGAGCGGGCGGGCGTTCAGATACCCGACCGCTCCGATTCGAACGCTCATGCGCCGGCACGCCCTCCGCGCTCGGCCGGCTCGAACCCCGCCGCCTCGATGTTGCGGCGGATCTCCTCGAGCGGCGCCCGCCGGCGCCCTTCCGGCGCCGCGTCCGACGCCGAGCTGCCGTCGACGTCGTCGGCGCCGAAGGTCAACGCCACTTGCGCCAGCTTCGGGCCGTACCGCATCCAGTCCACCTGGATGTGCGGGACCTGCGGCGCGGCGAGACGCGCGATCGCCACTGCCTTCACGTCCTCGTAGCCGGTCGTCGGCTTGAACGCACTGAGCGACAGCGGCAGCGGGTTGATCGACTCGATCACGCGGACGCGCTGCTGCAGCGCCCCGATGCCGAGCCAGAAGGGCGCCGGGTTGCCGGCGTGGGGTTTGGACACGTGCAGCCGCACCCGCTCGAACCCGGCCTTGGCCATCGCCTCGACCGCGGCGGCCGGGTCGCCGATCGTGTCGAGCGCGACCAGCGCCAGCCCTTCGAGCCCCGCGTCGCGCAGCCGCGTCAGCACGACCACCGGGCGCTCGCCCGCGGCCGTGGCGAACCGTTCGACGTCGGTCCACGAGAAGCCGGTGAGGGCGCGCTCGCCGGCTACGGCACGCGCGCTGGCGATGGCGCTGAGCGCGATGTCGAGGGTTTCCGGCGCGCCGCTGATGCGCACCTCGCCCGCGGCCGGCGGCACCGCGTCGGCGAAGGAACGATCGAACGGGCAGATCGCGACCCGCAGGAAGGACACGCGGGCGCCGTGCAGGCGCCGCTTGAGCGCGTCGGCGAGCATGCCCGCGGGGAGGATGTCGGCGCCCGCGGCGAGCTCTTCGACGACTGCCGGCTCGAGGTCGGCGCCGCCGGCGATGCGGGCGAGATGCTGGTCGAAGGGGGAGGCGGCAATCATGATGGTCCTGCTCCTGCTCCTGCGCTCATGGCCTCGGCGACGCGGGTGGCGAGTATCAAGGCGTCGCGGGCGGCCGCCGCGGTGACGCCTGGGGCGCGCCCCTCGCGGACGGCCTGCACGAAGTCGTCGAGCTCACGCCGCAGCGGTTCGTCCTTGGCGACCGTGAGGCGTCCGCCTTCGATCGACGGGCGCCCGTCGCCTGCCACCAGACGGTACACCTCGACCTCGCGCGCGGCAAAGTCGATCGAGACGTACGACGCCCGCTGGAAGAAGCGCGCCTTGCGCACACGGTCGCGGCTGATGCGGCTGGCGGTCAGATTGGCGATACAGCCCGAGGCGAACCGCAGCCGCGCGTTCGCGATGTCGGTCTTCGGGGTGAGCACGTTCACGCCCACGGCCTCGATGTCGACGACGTCCGATCCGACGGTCGCGAGCAGCAGATCCAGGTCGTGAATCATCAGATCGAAGATCACGTCCACGTCGAGGCCGCGGTCCGGAAACGCCCCGAGCCGATGCACCTCGATGAAGCGCGGATCCTTGACGTGCGGCAGCGCGGCGGCCACCGCCGGATTGAACCGCTCGGAATGGCCAGCGGCGCAGATCACGCCATGGCGCGCGGCGGCGTCCACGATGCGGGTGGCGTCGGCCACCGACGAGGCCAGCGGCTTCTCCACCAGTACTGCCGCGCCCGCCTCGATGCACCCGACCGCGATGTCCGCGTGCGATTCGGTGGGCACGGCAATCGTCACCGCGTCCACGCGCCCGCGCACGTCGCGCCAGTCTTCGAACGCTTCCCCACCGTGCTGGCTCGCAATTTCCGCCGCGCGCCCCGGTGCCGTGTCCACCACCGCCACGAGGTCGATGCCGGGCGTGCCGGCCAACAGGCGGGCGTGGTGCCGCCCCAGGTGCCCGACTCCGATGACGGCGACGCGCAGCGGGCGGCCCGCCGGCGCTGGACGCACGTCAGACACGCGTCCGTCCGAACACGGCAATCTCGGCGGCGTCGGCCGCCGCGAACACGGCCGGACCGTCGAGCACGAGCGTCTTGCCGGCGTCGATGGAGATCGCGGTGGCGCCGGCGGTGCGCATGGCCTCGATGGTGGCGATGCCGATCACGGGCACGTCGAATCGCATGTCCTGCTTCGGCTTTGCCACCTTCACGACCCGCACTCCGTGGCCCGCAATCTGCCCCGCCCGCTGGATCACTTCGTCGGTGCCTTCCATGGCCTCGACCGCGACGACCGCCCGCGTCTTCACCGCCACGGTCTGGCCCACGTCGAGCCCGGCAATCGTGTCGGCGACGCGGTAGCCCACCTCGAAGTCCTGCCGCTCGTCGTCGTTCGGCGCGCGCGACGTCAGCACGCCGGCGCGCGCCAGCAGCGGGATGAGCAGCGACGTCGAGTCGATGAGCTCGATACCGCGGTCCTGGAGGAGGTCGGCAACGGCGCCGATCAGCCCGTCGGTGTTGCGGGTCGCGAGGCGGGTCAACACCGAGAGGAACGTCAGGTCCGGGACGATGCCGCCGCTGAAGATCTTGTTGTGCTTGACCTGCCCGGCAAGCACCGCGTGCGTCACGCCGGCGTCCTGCAGCAGGCGAATGCAGGTGCCGAGCTGCCCGAGCGAGATCCAGTGAATAGCCGCCCCGTGACGTGTCGCGGCGCCGTTCAATTCGGGAAAGGCCTCTTCCTTCGCCGCCACCACGGTGACCTCGTGCCCCTGCGCGCGCGCCGCCGCGAGCACGAGAAAGGGAAACGTCCCGTTGCCCGCGATGAGCCCCAGTCGCATGCGGCGCTATTCCTCCGCCACGAGCTCTTCGGCGCGCCGGGTCGGCCGCCGCAGGATGACGCCGCGCTTCGAGGTTCGGATGAAATCCACGAGCGCCGCCACCTCGCGCGCCGTCAGGCTGGCGTCGCGCTCGATCGCGGCGACCGCGCGGGTGGTGTTCAGCTTCGATTGCAGCAGGTAGCGATACGCCCGTTTGAGCTGGCTGATGCTGTCGGGCGTGAAGCCACGCCGCGAGAGGCCGATGCTGTTGACGCCGAATACCCGCGCCGGACGGCTGCCGATCGTCCGCGCGTATGGCAGCGCATCCTTGGTCACCACCGAGTAGCCGCCGACGAACGCGTACGGCCCCACGCGGCAGAACTGGTGCACGGCCGACCCCGCGCTGATGTTGGCGAAGTCGTCCACCGTCACATGACCGCCGAGCGTGGCGTGCGGGCCGAAAATCGTACCGCTCCCCACCCGGCAGTCGTGCGCCACGTGCACGTAGGCCATGAACAGGTTGCCGTCGCCGATGCGCGTCTCGCCGCCACCGCCCTCGGTACCGCGGTTGATGGTCACGAACTCGCGGAAGATGTTGCGGCGCCCGATGGTGAGGCGCGTCGGCTCGCCCTGGTACTTCAGGTCCTGCGGCGCCAGGCCGATCGACGCCATCGGGAAGACTTCGGTCTCGTCGCCGATGCTGGTGATGCCGTCCACGACGACCGAGGCGCCCAGCCGGCACCGCTCGCCGATGCTGACCTGCGGGCCGATGACGCAATGCGGTCCGATGATCGACCCGCGCCCGACGGTGGCGCCGGCGTGCACGATGGCGGTCGGGTGCACCGAGGCCGGCCCCGGGTCGATGGCGAGCAGCAGCGTGGCCTCCGCCACGACGTCGGCGCCGACGAACGCCGCCGCCTGGACGATGGCCAGGCGGGACCGCGCGCGCAGCAGCGTGAGCTCGAGCCGCAGCTGATCGCCGGGCACCACGGCGCGCCGGAACTTGCCGCCGTCGATGCCGCGCAGCGCCACGCGCGCCGTCGGCAGGCCGGTGCCCTCGAGCACCAGCGCGGCGGCCGCCTGCGTCAGCGCCTCGATCTGCAGCACCGCCGGCATGAGCGGCAGGCCGGGGAAATGCCCCTGGAAGAACTCCTCGTTGACCGTCACCTGCTTCACGGCCACCAGGCGGCGGCCCGGGGCGTAATCGATGACGGCGTCGACGAGGCGCGAGGGATAGCGGTAGAAGTGGCGCTGCTGGAGCGCCGTGAGGTCGGGAGCGGGAGAGGCGTCTCGCGCAGTCACGTCGAAGCGAACTGATTCGCCACCGGGGATGTGTCCCCGGTGGCAGGCAAGTACTGGCGGCCCTATTTCGCCGGGGGCGCCGCCGGGGCTGCCGGCTTGGCCGTCGCGGGCGCCGGCGCCGAGGCGTCGAGCGTCCGGATGATGTCGCTCGTCAAGTCCATCGACGGGTCGGCCCACACGAGGCCGCTCTCCGTCGCATTGAACACCATGTGGACCTGCTTCTCCTTGGCGACCTTCTCGAGCACCGGGTTCAGCTTGCGGGTGAACTCCTCCTGGAGCTGCTGCTGCAGCGCCTGGAGATCCTGCTGCGCGTCCTCGGTGAAGCGCTGGATGTCGCGCTGCTGCCGCTCGATGTCGGCCGCGAGCTGCGCCCGGGCCGCGTCGTTCAGCACGCTGCCGCCCGTATCGAGCTTCTGCTGCGCCGACTGCAGCGCCTTGTTCTTCTCGTTCAGCTCGCGCACTTTCTGGTCGTTCAGCCCCTTGACACGGTCGTTGAGCGCCTTCCCCTCATTCGACTCCGCGGCGATGCGGTCGATGCGGATGTAGGCGTATTTCAACCCGTCCTGGAACTTCACGAGCGGCGGGGCGGGGGCCGCGGCCGGCGCGGGCGCCGGGGTCGCGGGACGCGGGGCCGCGGGCGCGGGCGCCTGACCGGCGGGCCGGGCCGGAGCGGGGGCCTGCGCGTAGGTTTCGGAAGCCGCCAGCAGCATGCTGACCGCCAGGGCCGCGGCTAACACTCTCATCAACGTCGGTCCTTTCTGTTGCGCGGGACGGGCTGTGCAGACCCGCCTCTACGAATGCGCGTCCTATGGACTGATGGCAATTTTACTCCACCCGTACCTGCCAAGTAAGATCAACCGATTGCGCCTGCCGGCGCGGGAGACATCCAACCGAATGCATTCTTCACTTCGCCTCCGCCCCCTGCGCCGCCTGCTGCGCGGGCTGACCGGCCCGGTGCTGGTCGCCGCCGCACTTGCCGCCGCCGGCTGCGGCGACGACCCGATTACGAATCCCGATACGCCGCTGCCGACCTCGGTCACCGAGACCTTCGAGGGCACGGTCACCGTCAATGGCGCCATTACCCAGCCGTTCGTGGTGCAGACCGCCGGCGCCGTGGTCGCCACCTTCACCGCCCTCGACCCGTCGGACGTTACCCTCGGCCTGAGCATCGGGACCTGGAACGGCCTCGCCTGCAGCGTGGGCGCCCCGACACTGGCCAACGACGCGGCCACCGTGGGTGTCGCTCTTACCGCGTCCGCGACGGCCACCGGCAACTACTGCGTGCGCGTCTACGACGCCGGCGGTGTGAACGGGCTGAGACAGGCGACTTCCTATCAGCTCACCGTCACGCATTTCTGACACTTGCCGGCTTTCGGCTCTGGGCTTTGGGCTCTAGCCGGCTCAAGGCTACCGCGCCTGAAGCCCTCCAGGCCCAAGGCCTAAAGTCCAAAACCGAGAGCCGACAGCGGTTCGCTAGAACGTCGTGCCAACAGCGAACCGGAAGGTTGTCTTCTTCGCCGGCTGCAGGCTGTTGTCGAGCACCCCGGCGCGGCTCGGATTGAACGAGTAGATCAGCCGGAACGGCACGTTCAGCACCGGCATGAAGAAGCGCAGCTCGAGACCCGTCGAGGTCTTGAATGCGTGGGTGCGCCCGATGAATTCGGTCACGGTCGTCGGCGCGGACGGATCGATGAGGTTGCTCGACGCGAACGGATCCAGCAGCGGCGGGATGACGGGGGTCGTCCTCGTCAGATCTTCCTTCCACACGAAACTTTCGCCGAAGTCGCGCACCTGGCCGGCGTCGAAGAAGCCCACGATGCGCACCTGGCTGGCGATCGAGAACATGTACTCGGCGTTGAACAGCAGGCTCTTGTTGCCGCCGAGCACGATCGGCGATCCGGGCACCGTGGGGCCGATCGAGCGGATGTCGAAGCCGCGCACGCTGTACTCGCCGCCCAGGAACAGCCGCTCGAAGATCGGCAGCGACGGCGAGCAGGTCGTCGCCGGCGGAATCACGACGCAGGTGCTGTCGCCGACCGGCGCGATGTACTCCGCCTGACCGCGGAACCCGAACGACGTCCGCGACGTGTGGCGGAAGAACATGATCCCTTCCACCCGGGGCTTGTAGAACTTCGTGTTGCCGCCAAGCACCGCCAGGTCGAGTGCCGCGGTGAGCCGGCGGCCCGTGGACGGGAAGATCGGGTTGTCCACCGTGTTGTGGACGAAGCTCGGGGTGACCTTGCTGATCGAGCGCGAGCCGCCCTGTCCCACCAGCAGCGAGTCGTAGACGAACGGGTTGCGGCGCAGGATGTCCACCTGCGTCGGCGTCAGCGCGCCGAGATCGCCCACCGACGAGATGATCGAACACCCCGTGCTGCGCAGCAGACACGACTGGTCGATGAGGGCCTCGTTGAGATCGCCAATCCTGGTCGTCTCGTACGAGTAGTTGAAGAACAGCCGGCTGAAGTTGGCGACCGGGAACCCGAAGACCAGGTTGCCGCCCGTGGACTTCTGCGTGTAGTAGCCGATGTACTGCAGCGAGCGCTTGTAGATGTCGAACCCGCCGGTGATGTTCCGATCGAACAGGAACGGTTCAGTGAACCCGAGCTGGTAATTCTGCGACCGGTCGCCGGCCGTCATCGACACCGTCAGGCTCTCGCCGCGTCCCATGAAGTTGGAGGTCTGGAACGCGAGCTGGCCGAACACGCCTTCGTACTGCGACACGCCGGCGCCGAAGGTGAGCTGGTTGCGGTTCTGCTCTTCGAACTTCAGCGTGACGTCCACGGCGTTCGGCTTGCCGGGAGTCTTGTCCACCTTCATGTCCTTGTCGTTCCCTTCCAGATTCTTGAAGTAGCCAAGCTGGTTGAGACGACGGACGCTGAACTTGAGCGCCTCGGTATCGAAGACGCCGCCCTCGAACAGGCGCATCTCGCGGCGGATGACGTTGTCGCGAGTGGTGGTGTTGCCGGTGAAGGTGATGCGGTTGACGAAGTACTGCGGCCCCTCTTCGATCCGCATGGTGATGTCGGCGACGGGCACCGGTTTGGCGCCGGACGCCGCCTCGGGCGGCGCGCGCAGCGCCTCGGGGATCTGGTTCGCCAGCTGGTCTTCGACCGAGGGGTCGTCGCTGTACGACAGGTCCGGGAACGCCGTGAACTCCATGTAGCCGAACCGGCCGTAGACTTCCTGCGACTTCTTGCGGCCGTCGTCCAGCTTCTTGCGGCTGTACCACTCGCCCTTCTCCACCGTATAGAGCGGGCGCAGCCCTTCGGTCTTGAAGATGGTGTTGCCGTCGAATCCGAGATTGCCGAACTGGTAGCGCGGTCCTTCCGTGACGGGAATGCGCAGCTCGATCCAGCGCGTCTTGCCGTCCTTGGTGTTTTCGAGCGTCTTCAGCTCAGGCTGGCCGACGCGCGCGCGCGCGTACCCGTTGTTCTGGTAGAACTCGACGACACGCTCGACGTCCGCTTCGTACTCGTTTTCCTTGTAGGTACCGCTGCCGGTGATGAAGGAGATGATGCCCTTCGGCTTGTTCTCCTTGAGGCGGCGCTGCAGGCGGCCGTCGCTGAAGGCGGTGTTGCCGACGAAGTCCACCTTGCGAATCTTGATCTTCGGCCCCTCGCTGACGTTGAACGTGACGTTCACGAGCTTCGGCCCGCCCGCCACCGGCGTGATCTTGTGCGTCACCTCGGCGTTGGTGAAGCCCTTCTCCGCCATGAACGAGCGCAGCACGCCCTCGACGCGGCGGATGACGCCCTCGTCGAGGAACGAGTCGAGGCGGAGCTCCACGTTGCGTTCGGCCAGCTTCTCGTCGATTTTCGTGCGGTCGATCTGCTTGCTGCCCTGGTAGTCGACGATCTTGACCCGCTCGCGCTCCTCCATGTTGTAGGTCACGATCTTGCCGACGACGCCGTTCTCGAAGGTGAAGTCCGTGATGTCGATGGAGAGGTCCTCGAGGAAGTTGGTGCCCCAGAGCGTCTTGAAGTCGGTGAGCATCGTCTGCTCGGTGGCGTCGCCGTAGGGCACGAAGATGCCCTGCGATGGCTGACTGCCACGCAGCTTGATGTAGTACATGTAGGTTTCCGACTCGATGACGGGCGCGTTCCCCTGCCGGGGGAAGCACACTTCGAGCTGCCACACGAAGGGGGCCGAGTTCGCCGGAGGGAGCGCGGCCGGCGCGGCCAGAGGCGTGCCGCACGGCGTCGTGGTGATGGTGGCGAGCGCGCGCTCCTGGGCAGGCGCCGGAGCCTCGGCCGCCGCCGCCTGCGGTGCGGGCGCCGCCGGTGGGGGCGCGGCTGGTCCCGCGGCGACGGTCGTCACCTGCAGGGGCCCGCAGGCCACCATCATCAGGCCCAGGACTACCAGCCAGGGACCGCCGCGTGCGTGCTCTCTACCCATCAAACCCCACGAACTCCCGCGAATTCCAAACAGAAAGAGTCTACCGAATCAGGCGGCGCTTCGGGACGCCGGCCCAAAGCCGGGCCGGTTCGCACTGGAAGTAGGACGAGCCCGGCCGGGAAACGGCCGGGCGAGCAGGCGTTTACACCAGCTGACGGCCGCCGGTGAGCTCTCCAGCCGGGCGGTAGGCAATCTGCCCCCCTTCGAGGTACACCTCGACCTCGCCGTCGCGCAGGTGACCGCGAATGAGCTCTTCCGACAGCGGATCCTCGACGTAGCGCTGGATCGCGCGGCGCAGCGGCCGGGCGCCGTACGACCGGTCCTTGCACGTGATGTCGATGATCCAGTCGATGACCTCCGGCGCCACTTTGATCTTCATGCGGCGGTCCGCCAGGTTGGCGTTGAGCTGATCGACCAGGAGCCCCGTGATCGTGCGCAGGTCGTCATCGGTGAGCGCCTCGAACACGATGATCTCGTCCACGCGGTTGATGAACTCGGGGTTGAAGGTGCGCTTCACCTCGCCGAGCACCATCTCGCTCACGTTCTTCTCGATCGCGCCCACGTCGCTGCCCTGGAACCCGAGCGACGCCTTCTTCTGGATGAAGCGGGCGCCGATGTTCGACGTCATGATGATGATCGTGTTCTTGAAGTTCACACGATTCCCCAGGCCGTCGGTGAGATGGCCGTCCTCGAACACCTGCAGCAGGATGTTGAAGATGTCCGGGTGCGCCTTCTCGATCTCGTCGAGCAGCACCACCGAGTAGGGGCTGCGCTTCACCTTCTCGGTGAGCTGGCCGCCTTCCTCGTGGCCCACGTAGCCGGGCGGCGAGCCGATCAGCTTCGACACCGAATGCTTTTCCATGTACTCGGACATGTCGAAGCGGATGAGCGCGTGGTCGCTGCCGAACAGGAAGTTGGCGAGCGCCCGCGCCAGCTCCGTCTTGCCGACGCCGGTCGGGCCCAGGAAGATGAAGCTGCCCACCGGGCGGCTCGGGTTCTTGAGGCCGGCGCGCGAGCGGCGGATGGCGCGCGACACCGCGGAGATTGCCTTCTCCTGGCTGATCACGCGCTTGTGGAGGTCCGACTCCATGCGCAGCAGCTTGTCGCCTTCGTCCTGGTTGATCGACGTGATCGGGACGCCCGTCCACTTCGACACCACTTCGTCGATGTCCTGACGGCCGACGACCACCTTGCGGGCGCTCGACTTCACGTCGAAGCGCTCGCGCACGAAGGCCAGGTTCTCGCGTGCGGAGAGCTCCTCTTCCCGAGCCTTCTGCGCCGTCTCGAAGTCCTTCTGCGAGACCGCCTGCTCCATCCGCTCCACCGCCACGCGGATGCTCTTGTTGATCTCGCCGAACTCCTCGCTGTAGCCGGCTTCCTTCAGCTTGGCCCGCGCGCCGGCCTCGTCGAGCAGGTCGATCGCCTTGTCGGGCAGGAACCGGTCCGTGATGTAGCGGCTCGACTGGTAGACCGAGGCTTCGATGGCCTCGCGCGTGTACTCGACGTGGTGGAACTGCTCGTAGCGATCCTTCACGCCGAGCAGGATCTCGACGGCTTCCTTCTCCGCCGGCGGATCGACCTTGATCGCCTGGAAGCGGCGCTCGAGCGAGCGGTCCTTCTCGATGTACTTGCGATACTCCGCCGGCGTCGTGGCGCCGATGCAGCGGATCTCGCCGCGCGAGAGCGCCGGCTTGAGGATATTGGCCGCGTCGAGCGAGCCTTCGGCCGAACCCGCGCCCACCAGCGTGTGGAGCTCGTCGATGAACACGATGATGTTCGGGTTCTCGGTCAGCTCCTTCATGATCGCCTTGAGGCGCTCCTCGAACTGACCGCGATACTTGGTGCCCGCCACGATGAGCGAGATGTCGAGCGCCAGGATGCGCTTGTCGGCGAGGAAGTGCGGCACGTCGCCGTACACTACTTTCTGCGCCAGCCCTTCGACGATGGCCGTCTTGCCCACGCCGGGCTCGCCGATCAGCACCGCGTTGTTCTTGGTGCGGCGGCACAGCACCTGCTGCACGCGCTCGATCTCATAGCTGCGGCCCACGAGCGGATCGAGCGAGTTCTTCATCGCGGCCTCGGTGAGGTCGCGGCTGAACTCGGCGAGCAGCGGCGTTTCCTTGCCGCGCGACAACGTGGTCTTCTCGTTCAGGAGCTGGACGATGTCTTCCCGCACGGTGTGCAGGCGCATCCCCTTCTCCATCAGGATCGACGCCGCGACGGAGCGCTCCTCGCGCAGGATGCCGAGCAGCACGTGCTCGGTACCGATGTAGTTGTGGAGCAGGCGGTCGGCCTCTTCCGCGGCGCACTGGAGCACGCGCTTGGTCTCGGCGCTGAGCGGCATCTCCACGGAAGTGGAGACTTTTTCCCGGAACACGGTCCGGCCTTCGATCTCTTTTCGGATGTTTTCCAGGGAGAGGTGCGAGCGGGCGAAGATCCGGCTCGTCAGACCCTTGCCTTCGCGGATCAGACCGAGCAGGAGGTGCTCGGTTTCGATCGACATGCTGCCAAGCTGGCTGGCCTCGTAACGAGCGAAAAACAGCACCCTGCGCGCGCGTTCCGTGTACCTTTCGAACATCAGGCCTGCCTAGAGGTTAGGGATGGCAACGTTGAACCTCTGGTGGTCATTATAGGGCAAACCCGGCGGTCCGCCAATCGTCTCTCCGCGTTTAAGTCCTGACGCTCGTTAGGTTTCGGTGGATGCCCCACCCGGGGGACGCCCGGCTAGCTAATGTGCCAGCCCGCGTATTTGGAGACCGTCTTTTCCACGACGGCGCGTGCCGCGACGGCGTCGTAGGCAAGGAAGTGCGGCGACTGCCGGTGGAGGGCGTGGGCTTCGGGACTGTCGTAGACCTCGTACAGGACCCAGTTTTCGGGGTGTTCTTTGTCCTGACTGACGTCGAAACGGAGACAGCCAGGGTCGTGCCGCACCGACTCGCGGGCGTTGTGCAGCAGCGCCGCCGAGAACTCGTCCTGCATCGCGCGGCGGATGGTGACCTGGACGAGCACGACGTGCCGCTGGCGGCCACCAGGACTGGCGAGCAGGTCCACGGCGTCGCGCGCCATCTCGAGGCGCAGACCGGCCCGGCTCAGGATGCCGGCGACCACCGTCCCGGACTCGTGGAGCAGCGCCAGCAGCAGGTGCTCGGTCCCGATATACGGGTCCTTGAGCCGGTCGGCTTCCTGTGCCGCGGCTTCGAGGGCCGCCTTCGCGGCGGCGGCAAACGGCATCTCGACCGAGGTTGCGATCTTGGCGTTCCCGGCGACGGCGTCGGCAAGCTCCTGTCGCACCGCCACGTAGTCGAGGGCCGCTCCGGCGAACGCCCGGGCGTGGACTCCGCCGTCACGCAGGATGCCGAGGAGGAGATGTTCGGACCCGATCGAGACGCTCCCTAGCTGGGAGGCTTCGTAGCGGGCGAAAAAGAGCACCCGGCGGGCTCTCTCGGTGTAGCGTTCGAACATCCGACCTCGGCGTGACTATACTGCGACACATGCCAGAAACCATCGGATTCATCGGCCTCGGGCTGATGGGAAAACCCATGGCCGCCAACCTGTTGAAGGCCGGCTACCCCGTCGTCGTCCACAGCCGGGGTCAGGGGCCGGTCGAGGAGCTCGTGGCCGCCGGGGCACGCCGCGGGACCTCCCCCGCCGACGTCGCGCGGCAGGCCACCCGGGTCATCACGATGGTCCCGGACTCCCCCGACGTCGAGCGCGTGCTCGACGGCCCGGACGGCGTCTTCCGCGCGCTGCAGCCGGGCACCATCGTCATCGACATGAGCAGCATCGCGCCCGGCGTGGCGCGGCGGCTCGCCGAGAAGGCCGCGTCGCTCGGCGCGGCCATGCTCGACGCACCCGTGAGCGGCGGCGACATCGGCGCCATCAACGGCACGCTCTCGATCATGGTCGGGGGCGACGCGGCGGCCTTTGCCGCCGCGCGGCCGCTCTTCGAGGTGATGGGCAACCCGGAAAAGGTGATTCACATCGGAGGTCCTGGAGCCGGTCAGCTGTGCAAGCTCTGTAACCAGATGGTGATCGGCGGCACGCTGGCGGTGGCGGCCGAAGCGCTGGCCCTCGCCAAGAAGTCCGGCGTCGACGCCGGGAAGGTACGCGACGCGCTGCTCGGCGGGTTCGCCCAGAGCCGCGTGCTCGAAGTGCACGGCGAGCGCGCGCTGAAGAGCACCTTCAAGCCCGGTTTCAAGACCCACCTGTTCGCCAAGGACATGCGCAACGTGGTCTCGACGCTCGCCGAGCACGACTGCGCCGCACCGGTCACGGCCATCGTGCAGCAGCTCCTGCACGCCACGATGGCGGCCGGCCGGGGCGAAGACGACAACTCGATCATGGCCAAGACCGTGTTCGACATCGCCGGCGTACAGTAGCGCGCGACCAAATCGCGAACCGGCGTTAAGCCGGTTTGCCAGACACTGTCGCGCGACCCGCGTTCTGGGCGGGTCGCGCAGAGGAAACGTGGAAGACCACCCCACGCCACGCGAGCTCTCCGCGCTGCACTCGGCCGGCCCCGCGCCGGTCGCCTCGCCGCGCAGCCTGTGGTGGCGTGTGCCCGCGGTGGCCGTCGCGTACTTCGCGGCGGCCCGCCTCGGCTTCATGCTCGATCTCGAGGCGGGGTTCGCCAGCTCGATCTGGCCGGCGGCCGGCATCGGCTCCGCCTCGCTGCTCATCTGGGGGCCACGCATGTGGCCGGGCGTGCTGCTCGGCTCGTTTGCGTTCAACTGGTGGCTCTCGACGCTCCTCCTGGCCCACGGCCACCAGTCGCAGCAGACCGCCGACATCGTCGTGGCGGTGGTGATCGCCGGCGGCGTGGCGCTGCAGGCGCTGCTCTGCGCCAGCCTGGCGCGGCCGGTGTTGCGCTCGGGCCGCGTGCTCACCAGCGTCCGCAGCGCCGTCCCGCTGCTGCTCATGAGCGGCCCGGTGTCGTGTCTTGTCTCGGCGAGCGTGGGCGTCGCAGCCCGCTGGCTCTCGGGCGACATGCCGCTCGACGAGATGTGGCCGAACTGGTTCACGTGGTGGATGGGCGACTCGATCGGCGTCCTCTTCTTCGTGCCCCTCACGCTCCTCGCCTTCCCCGAAGCGCGGCCCCGCCGCCTCGGCCTCGCCGCGCGGCTCGCGATTCCCCTCATCGTCGTCGGCGTGCTGGTGGCCGTGGCACACCGGGCGACGCAGGACTCCCGGCGCGAGCACACGTCGCGCGAGATGGCCGCGATCGAGAACGAGCTGCAGTTCCAGCTCAACGCGCAGATTACGAACCTGCATCTGGTCGAGCGCCTGCTGACCCTGGCGCCGCAGATCGATCGCCGGCAGTTCGCGGAGTTCGCCGCCCAGACGGTGACCCCCGGCGCGCAGACGCTCGAGTGGGTACCGCGGGTGGCGGCCGCCGACCGCGAGGCCTTCGAAGCGGCGGCGAGCGCCGATACGGCGACGCCCTTCCGGATCCTCGAGCCCACCGAAACGGGGACCCTGATTCCCGCGCCTGGGCGCGGCGAGTACTTCCCCACGCTGTATATCGAGCCGCAGCTGACGGCCGACACCGAGCTCGGGCTCGATCACTCGACGGACCCGATCCGCCGAGCCGCCATGGCGCGCGCCCGCGACACCGGCCAGGCGACGGTGACGCCGCCGGTGCTGCTGCAAGGCGATCGCCAGACACGCGCCGTGATCGCGATGGTGCCGGTCTACGGCATGACGACCCGCGCCGCGACGGACGCGGCGCCTTCGGTCGCGGTCCGGCAGGACAGCCTCCGCGGCTATGCGATGTCGGTCGTGCCGATCGACAACCTGGCGCAGAACCTGGCGCGTGAAGCCGCCACGCTCCGCCTGGCCGCCTCGCTCGTGGACGTGAGCGATCCCGAGGAGACGGTGGAGATCTTCAGCCAGGGCACGCCCGCGCGGGCCGGCGCCAGCCTGCGCGTCAACCTGCCGGTCGTCTTCGGCGGGCGGGCGTGGCGGCTCGATTTGGCGCCGGTGCGGCCCGATCTGCTGCCCGGCGAAACACGCGACGGGCGGCTGATGCTGGCAGGCGCCGTGCTGCTCACGTTCCTGACGGGGCTCTTCGTGCTCACGGAGGCCGGGCTGAGCATCGCCGTGGCGGTGGAGGTGCAGCACCGCACGGCGGAACTGAGCGGCGAGGTGATCGTGCGCCGCCGGCTCGAGGCGCAGGCGCGCGAGAGCGAGGCGCGCTTCCGCACCATCTTCGAGAACAGCACGGACCTGCTGCAGAGCGTGGATGCTCTCGGCGGCTTCGTCCAGGTCAACCCGGCGTGGAAACGCCTCCTCGGCTACACCGACGACGATCTCAAGCACTTGAACCTGTTCGACGTGGTGGCGCCGGAAGACGCGGCGATCGTCGAGGGGCTGCTGCTCCGGCTGATTCGCGGCGAGCAGGTCGGCACCTTCGACGTCACCATGCTCTGCAAGGACGGCCGCCGCGTCGTGCTCGAGGGCAATGTGAGCGCGCACATCCAGGAAGGCGCGCCGCTCGTGACGCGCGGCATCTTCCGCGACGTCACGCAGCGCAAGCTGGTGGAAGGCCAGCTCGCCATCGTGCGCGAGCGTCTCGGCCTGGCGCTCCGCGGGTCGAAGCTGGCGCTGTGGGATCTCGACGTCGAGACGGGCCGCGTGTTCCTCAGCGAGGACTGGGGCGCCATTGTCGGCACCGAGCGGCGCGACATCGTCGTGCCGATCGCGTCGCTGACCGCGCTCGTGCATCCCGACGACCTGCCGGGGATCACGGCCGCCGCCTTTGCGGCGTTCAAGGCCGAGCGCCCCGAATACCTGGTGGAACACCGCGTGCGGACCGCAGACGGACGCTGGAAGTGGATCCAGTCGCACGGCATGGTCACTGAACGCACTGGTAACGGGCGCGCCAAGCGGATGACCGGCACCAACGCCGACATCGACGCGCGCAAGCACGCCGAGGAGGCGATGGTCGCCGCCGAGCAGCGGTTGCGCGAGGTCACCGACGGACTGCCGGGCGCCGTGTATCAGTTCCAGTGGTCCGGCGGCAGCCGCGTGCGCTTCAACTTCCTGAGCGCCGGCGTGCTGGACCTGCTTGGCGTCGGGCGCGAAGCCATCATCAGGGCGCCGCGTTTGGTGTTCGCCGCCATCGTGCGAGAGGATCGCCGCGCCTTCCTCGAGAGCCTGCGGGCCGCCATCACGACCGGGGCGCTGGAGTGGTCGCACGAGTTCCGCGTGCTGCGGAAGGACGGACGCCTGGTGTGGAGCCGCAGCGTGGCGAGTCGCCTCGGCACCGGCGGCGAGGCCGTGTGGAACGGTTACTGGGTGGACATCTCGTCGCTCATCGACGCCGAGCGCACGTTGCGCGAGGCGCGCGACGCGGCCGAATCGGCCAACCGCGCCAAGAGCGCGTTCCTGGCCGCGATGAGCCACGAAATCCGCACGCCGATGAACGCCATCCTCGGCATGGTGGAGCTGCTCGAGATCTCGTCCACCAATCGCGAGCACCGCGACATGCTCAGCGTGATCAACGCGTCGTCGCAGTCGCTGCTGCAGATTTTGAACGACGTCCTCGACCTCTCGAAGGTCGAGGCCGGGCACCTGACGCTGGCGCCGGCGCCGTCGTCGCTCGGCGAGCTGATTCGCAGCGTCGCGCTGACGTTTGCCGACGGCGCGCGCCGCAAGGGGCTGGCGCTGGAGTGGCATGCCGATACCACCCTGGCGCCGCGGCTGCTGTTCGATCCCGCAAGGCTGCGCCAGGTGCTGCTCAATCTGGTCGGCAACGGCGTGAAGTTCACCGAGACCGGGACCGTGTCGATCCGGGCCCGCGTCGTGGAGTCGCGCCCGGACGCGCAGCGGATTGAAATCGTCGTCAAGGATTCGGGGATCGGCATCTCGCCCGAGGACCGGGATCGACTGTTCCAGCCGTTCGTGCAGGCCGAGGCGCCGAACTCGCGTAACCGCGGCGGCACCGGTCTGGGCCTGGCGATTTCGCGCCGGCTGGCGGAGCTGATGAACGGCAGCCTCACGCTCGTCAGCGAGGCCGGCCGGGGCACCACCGTGACCCTGAGCCTCGACCTCCGTGTGGTCTCGGGTGCCGAGGCCGAGGGCCCGTCCGACGGTGCGCTCGAGCTGCCGGCGCTGCCGCCGGGCGGCCCGCCCACGAATCAGCGCCGGCGGATTCTCGTCGTGGACGACAACGAGTTCAACCGCGCCGTGCTGGCGCGCCAGGTGGCGGCCCTCGGCTACGAGGCTGAACAGGCGTCCGACGGCGAGGAGGCGCTGCAGCTGGTCGAAAAGGGCGACTACGCGCTGATTCTCGCCGACTGCCAGATGCCGGGCATGGACGGCTTCGAGTTTGCCCGCGAGGTGCGCAAGGCCGAAGCCCTCGAGGGCCGCGAGCGCCTCCCGATCGTGGCATGGACGGCGAACGTGATGCCAGACGACGTGGCCGCGTGCCGCGACGCCGGCATGGACGACGTGCTGGCCAAGCCGTCGGCGCTGCCGACCGTGCAACGCGTCCTCCGGACGTGGGTGGACCGAGCCGGCGAGGCGGCGCGCGTCGTTCCGTCCGGACGGCCGCTGCCACCGCCGGCCGCCGACGGTGCGCCCATCGACCGCATGCAGCTCCGCGCCATCATGGACGGCGACGCGGCCCTCGAGGCCGAGATGCTGGCCGGCTTCCGGACGGCAAGCGTCAAGGAAGCGGCCGCCCTGCGCGAGGCGCTGGTGCGGAACGACTGCGGCGCCATCCGGCACGCGTCGCACCGCATGAAAGGGTTGGCCCGGCTCGTTGCCGCCTCATCCCTGGCGTCGGTGTGCGAGCGGCTGGAGCGCCAGGCACGAGCTGGTTGCGTGGACGATCCGGCGGTCGTTTTGGCTGAGTTCGAGCGGGAATGGCACCGGGTGAGCGACTTTCTGAACGCCGCGACGCCAACGTAAGAAATCTACGGTTAGCCGGTTCGGGCTCCCGGGGGCTCTCGTGCTGTGGTCTAATCTCTTTTTGAGCCGCGCGCGGGGCGTGGCAGCGCTCTACCGGTAAAGAGGACTGCGTGGACAGACGGACTGACGGCGGCCTTGAGAGCGGGTCGTTGAGCGTGCTCGTCGTCGACGACGACGATCTGCAGCGGCAGTTCCTCGCTCGCCTGCTCAGCCGGGTGGGTATCGGTCCGCTGTTCTGGGCGACCAACGGCCGTTCGGCGCTCGAGGCGTTCCGCGAGGAACAGCACCCGATCGACGTCGTGGTCTGCGATCTGCTGATGCCAGAGATGGACGGCATCGAGTTCCTCAAGCAGGTCAGCGACGCAGGCTACAACCCGTCGATCGTGATCTCGAGCGGCGCCGACGAGGACACGCAGCGCGAGATGGAAAGCGTGGCGCGCACCCATGGTCTGCGGGTGCTCGGATTCATCCCCAAGCCGGTCTCGGTGGACGCCCTGCTCACGGTGCTCGCGCGCCACGGCAGCCAGGACGGCGCCACGGCCGAAACGCCGGCCGCACCGGAGCCGGAAGCCGACCCGGCCCGGCGGACCCCGTAATCCCCACCCGCCCTACCCGCCTCACTCGCCTAGTCGGGCCGCAGCTGGCCACCTTCCAGGCGAAGCACGCGGTCACACGCTGCGGCGAGTTTCGGGTTGTGCGTGGCAATCACCGACGTCAGGCCGTGCTCGGCGTGCATCTGCCGCAGGAGCGCGTGCAGCGCCTCCGCCGTGGGCTCGTCGAGGTCGCCGGTGGGTTCGTCGGCGAGCAGCAGCGCCGGCCGCATCACGAGCGCCCTGGCCACCGCGACGCGCTGCTGTTCCCCGCCCGACAACATGCCGGGCCGGTGCTCGACGCGATCGGCGAGCCCCACCCGCGCCAGCAGTTCAGTGGCTCGGGCGCGCGCCTCGGGCAGCGGCAGGCCGCCGATCCGCATCGGCATCTCGACGTTTTCGAGCGCCGTGAACTCGGGCAGCAGGTGGTGGAACTGGAAGACGAACCCCACCTCCCGGTTGCGGAAGGCCACGAGCCCGGCATCGTTGAGATCGCCAAGCGCCCGTCCAGCCACTTCCACCACGCCGCTCTCGGCCCGATCGAGGCCGCCGAGCACGTGGAGCAGCGTGCTCTTGCCGACGCCCGAGGCGCCGACCACCGCCACCATCTCCCCTACCGCGACGTCCACGGCGAGGTCGCGGAGCACGTGCAGCCGCGCCGTGCCGCCGGTATAGAACTTGTTCAGCCCCGAGACACGCACGAGCGCCATCGGATTCACTCGAACCGCAGCGCCTGCACGGGATCGAGCCGCGCGGCCTGCCGCGACGGGTAGATCGTGGACAGGAAGCAGATGGCCACGGCCGACACCACGACGATCGCGAAGTCCTGCCACAGCACGACGAACGGTACGTAGGCCACCTGATAGACGTCGATCGGGATGTGCACCACCTTGTAGTGGTCGAGCAGCCAGCACACCACCAGGCCGCCGACGCTGCCGATCGCGGTTCCGACGACGCCAATCGCCGTCCCCTGCGCGATGAAGATCGCCATGACGCTGCGCGCCGGGGCGCCCATCGTCTTGAGGATGGCGATGTCACGGCTCTTCTGCATCACCATCAGGATGAGCGACGAAATGATGTTGAGCGCGCCGACGATCACGATGAGCGCCACCGCGATGGAGATGCCGATCTTCTCGAGCCACAGCGCCGAAAAGAGCGACTGGTTCATCGAGGCCCAGTCGCGCGCCATGTAGCCGGCCCCGAGCGCGGTCTCGATCTGCTTCGCGATGGCCGGCGCCTCGTAGAGATCCTGCACGCGGATCTGAATGAGGTCGGGCTCCGCCCGCGACATCAGCCGCTCGCCGAAATCGAGCGAGACGAGACCGTACTGCGAGTCGAACTCCAGCAGCCCCAGCGAGTAGATGCCGGCGACGCGCACGATCCGCGAGCGGGGGACGACGCCGAGCGGCGACAGCGTCCCTTGCGGGGTCAGAAGCGTCACGGTCTCACCCACCGACACGCCGAGTTGACCCGCCAGATCCTGCCCGAGCAGGATGCCGGGCCGCTCCTCGCTGCCGTCTTCGGCCGTCCGGGGGGCCAGGTCTTCAACCCGTCCCTGGCGCATCGCGCTGCGAATGTCGCTGACGTCCACTTCGAGGACCGGGTCGATCCCCTTGATCGTGATGAAGGCCTCGCTGCGATTGCTGTACACGAGCGCCTTGCCGAGCACGGCGGGCCCGGCGCCGATCACGCCCGGGATCTGCCGCAGCCTCTCCACTTCGGCGCGGTAGTCGGCGAAACCAGCCGCCTTAGTCAGATACACGTGGGCGACGGCGCCGAGCAGCTTCGCGCGCAGCTCGCCCTGCAGGCCGGTCATGAGCGCCAGCGCGATGATGAGCGCCATGACGCCGACGGCCACGCCGATGGTCGAGAACAGCGACACCAGCGAGACGCGCGCCTGGCGGCGCGGCGCGAGCAGGTAGCGGAGCGCGACGAAGAGCTCGAACCGCATAGGTGTGTGGGCCGCCGCGCTACCGTGGACGCATGAGCGGGAACAGGATCACGTCGCGAATCGACGGGCTGTTGGTGAGCACCATCACCAGGCGGTCGATGCCGATCCCCTCCCCGCCGGTGGGCGGCAATCCGTACTCCAGGGCGCGGATGTAGTCCTCGTCCATGGCGTGCGCCTCGTCGTCGCCGCCGGCCCGGTTCTGGATCTGCTCTTCGAAGCGGCGGCGCTGTTCGGCCGGGTCGTTGAGCTCGCTGAAGGCGTTGGCCACCTCGAACCCGCCGATGTACAGCTCGAACCGCTCCACGGTGTCGGGGTCGTCGGCGCGCTGCTTCGAGAGGGGCGACACCTCGGTGGGAAAGTCGTAGACGAAGGTGGGCTGCACGAGGTCGTGCTCGCAGAGCGCCTCGAAGAGCGCCGCCGCGATACGGCCGGCACCCATTCCGGGCTCGATGGCCACGCCCAGCCGCTGCGCCAGCGCCGCCGCGCTGTCGCGCGAGCGCAGCACGCCCACGTCCACCGTCTCGCCAAGCCGCGCGGACGCGGCCGAGGCCGCCGCCTCGCGGAGCGACAGCCGGCGGAACGGGGCCTGGAACGAGATCGCGTGATCGCCGAACGGGGCATCGAGGCCGCCGAGCGCCGCCTGCGCCGTCTCGGCGAGCATCTGCTCCGTCAGCGTCATCAGATCGCGATAGTCGGCGTAGCTCCAGTAGAACTCGAGCATGGTGAACTCTGGGTTGTGCTGCGTCGAAATCCCCTCGTTCCGGAAGTTACGATTGATCTCGAACACCCGTTCGATGCCGCCGACGGTCAACCGCTTGAGGTAGAGCTCCGGCGCGATGCGCAGGTAGAGCGGGATGTCGAGCGCGTTGTGGTGCGTCGTGAACGGCCGCGCCAGCGCGCCGCCGGCAATCGACTGCATCATCGGCGTCTCGACTTCGAGGAACCCGCGCGCCACGAGGAACTGCCGGATGGTGCCGATGACCTTGGAGCGCGTCTCGAACACCCGCCGTGAGTCCGGGTTGACGGCCAGGTCGAGGTAGCGCTGCCGGTAGCGCGTCTCGATGTCGGTGAGGCCATGGAACTTCTCGGGCAGCGGCAGCAGGCACTTGGACAGGAACGTGAGGTCCGACACCCAGACCGTCAGCTCGTTGGTCTTGGTGCGGAAGAGCCGTCCCTCGACGCCCACCCAGTCGCCGAAGTCGAGCAGCTTGAAGATCTGGAACGCGCGCTCGGGCACCGAATCCTGCCGCACGTAGACCTGCAGCCGCGACACGCCGTCCGAGAGCACCAGGAAGTTGGCCTTGCCGAAGGTGCGGACACCGAGAATCCGCCCGGCCACCCGCGTGCGAACGTGAGTGGCCTCGAGCGCCTCGCCGGTGGCCGATCCGTGCGCGGCCACGATGGCGCCGATGGTGGCCTCGGCGTCGAAGCGGTGGGGATACACGTCGACGCCGAGCTGCTTGAGCGCCTCGAGATTGGCACGCCGCTGAACGATCTGATCCGATTCCTGGATGGTGCTCACGCCCGCTCCAGACGGCGCCTGATGCCGTCGAGCACGCCGTTGACGAATGGCACGGCCTCTTCGGAGCTGAAGGCGCGCGCCAGCTCCAGGGCTTCGTTGATGATGACGGTGGCGGGCGTGTCGCGCTCGTAGAGGAACTCGTAGACGGCCAGCCGCATCACCAGCCGATCGACGACGGCCATCCGCTCCAGGCGCCAGTGCGCGGCCGCCTCGGAAATCAGCGGATCGAGCTCCTCGACGTGCGCCGCCACGCCCTCGGCCAGCGTGTTGGCGAAGGCCGTCAGATCCGCGGACAGCGGCTCCCCTTCGTCCGTCACCTCCGACCAGACGCGGCGGACGTCGGCGAGCGGCAGGCGCCCCACCTCCCATTGGTAGAGCATCTGGATGGCCGCCTCGCGCCCGCGGTGTCGCGACGCGACGGGAGGCGCGGCTTTTCCGGGCGAGCGTCCGTTCATGCCGCGGGGCCTCCGTCGATCACGCGCAGCAGCGTGGCCATCTCCACCGCGGCGGCCGCGGCTTCCCGCCCCTTGTTGCCGGCGTCGGGACGTGCCCGCACCTCGGCCTGCTCGTCGGTGAGCGTCGTCAGCACGCCGAAGGTCACCGGCACCCCGGTGGCGAGGCCAACCTCGGCGATGCCCCGAGTGGCGGCGTCGGCGATGTATTCGAAGTGCATCGTGTCGCCCTTGATGAGACACCCGAGGCAGATGACGGCGTCGAAGCGACCGCTTTCGGCCAGGCGCTGCGCCGCGATCGGCAGCTCGAAGGCGCCGGGAACGCGAACGAGCGTCACATCGTCGTCGCGCACGTCGGCTTCGGTGAGGGCGTCGCGGGCACCGGCCAGCAGCCCGGCGGTGATTTCAGGGTTGAAGCGGGACACGACGATGGCGAACCGGCAACCGGCGGCCCGCGGAGAGCCCTGCCACTCTTGCACGCCTACTCCTTGAACCCGTGTTCACGGCCGCATCTCCGTGAGGGCGTTCTGGGCAGGTTGTCAAACATCGGCGCGAGAACGAATTATACCCCACGCCCAGCACGCGCCGCCGCCGAGCAGCGCCCCTATCGCATCCGCGTACCAGTCGTATATGTCTGCGCTGCGGCCTGGCACGAACGACTGGTGCCACTCATCCGTCGCGCCGTAACCGGCGGCGATCGCCGACGCGGAGGCCGCGATCCGAAGCGGGACGCCGGCCGCGATCCCTCCCGCGAGCCCGCGGGCGACGGTGACGGCCAGCCCCATGTAGCCGAGCGAATGGCCCTGCTTGTCCGAGACCTGCGACGGCAGCGGCGGCTGCGTCTGGGCGGATAGCACGAAGATGACAGCCATGTAGGCGGCCACCGGCCCCCACAGCGCGACGGCCCGCGCGCGACTCACAGCTTCACAGCGCTTTCTTCAAAGCGGCGCTTGTTTCAGAGTGGGAGTGGATACAGCAGCCAGCCGAGGAGCACCGCCGACCCCACGAAGGTGCCGAACAGCTTGGCGCCGAACGTCAACTGCTCGCGGGGGTCGTCGCGCATCAGCACCGCGAACGCAATCGAGACGAACGCCGAGAAGACGAACAGCAGGCCGAGATGGCTGGTGGTATCCACTGCTTGCGTCTCTATTTTCTTCCGACCGCGATGTCGAAGGCGTCGAGCACGGCGAGCATGTTGAGCAGCCCCGCGACGATGACGTAGGTGTTGCCGTACTCGTAGGTGATCGCGATCACGTTGCCGGCGCCGGCGCCTGCCAGTTTCGCCACGAAGTACGGCAGGCCGATGCCGAGATCCGCGATCGCGGCGAGGCCCACCAGCAGGTCGCCGAACTGGAAGGGAAAGATGCGGCCCTGAATCCACAAGCCGAAGGCGAACATCAGCGGCAGCACGACGAGCAGCGTGAGCCCTTTCTGATAGCGCCCCAGGACCAGGTGTCCACCACCGGGCACCGCCCAGGCGGCGGCACAGACTACGTAGGGGTTTGCGGCGGGGGTGTATGCGGCGGACGCGCGGCGGCCGCTCGGGGCAGGCATTCACCATATGTTATCGCAGCCACCACGACGACCGCACCGGCGACGCCAAGGAGTACGCCCGTGGCGGCGCGAACGATCGACGGCGCGGACCACCAGCCTGCCCACTCGGCGATCACGGTGGCCACGGTCGGCACCGCGGCCGTCGCAAGCAGCCGTGCGACGCGGGCCGGCGGAGTGGTCCAGCGTGCGTACACCGACGGCGGCAGCGGCGCGAGCAGGGCGGCGCTGCACGCGCCGAGGTAGATGCCCGTGCACCGTGCGCACACCGCCAGCTGCTCGCCGTGCCAGTGAAACGAGCGCTCGGGCCGCTGATGGCAGACGAACCCGCCGGCGGCGTACACCAGGGCGGCGAGTGCCGGCGGCAGTTCCGGCGCGAGCGTGACGAGCGCGAACCACGCCACCGCGGCGGCGGCGACCGCGCTGGCGATCAGACGGGCGGGCATTCGAGACCCACTATTGAAGTGCATGCCCGGTTTGGCAGCAAGCAGGCACGTCAGTACACTGAAACCCGCGGCCCTTCCGCCGCAGGATTGATTTCGTGACCACCACTACCGTCGCCGACGCCGCCTCCCCGACAGCCTTACCACCCACGCCTGCCGTTCGTAACACCGCGCTCGGGGTGCTCGGCGCGATCAGCCTCTGCCACTGCCTCAACGATCTGATGCAGTCCGTGGTGCCGGCGGTCTACCCGATTCTGAAGGACTCGTACGCGCTCGACTTCGGCCAGATCGGGCTGATCACGTTCGCCAACCAGGCCACCGCCTCGATGCTGCAGCCGGTCGTGGGCTACTTCACCGACAAGGCACCCAAGCCGTACTCGCTGGCGATCGGCATGGGCTTCACGCTCGTCGGGCTGGTGCTCCTCGCCTTCGCGCCCTCCTTTCTCGTGGTGCTCGTCGCCGCGGCATGCGTCGGCATCGGATCGTCCATCTTCCATCCCGAGTCGTCGAGGGTGGCGCGCATGGCCTCGGGCGGCCGCCACGGCTTCGCGCAGTCGCTGTTTCAGGTCGGCGGCAACGCGGGTTCGGCGATGGGGCCGCTGCTTGCGGCGTTCATCGTGCTGCCGAACGGTCAGCGCAGCATCGCCTGGTTCGCGGTGACGGCGTTGGTCGGCATGACCATCCTCGCCCGCGTAGGCACCTGGTACAAGGCGCGCCTGGTGGCGCAGGCCGCGCGCCCCAGGCCGAAGCCGGCCGTGGGGCTGCCCGACGGCCAGGTGCTGCGGTCGCTCGCCATCCTGGTGGCGCTCGTCTTCTCGAAGAACGTCTACCTGGCGAGCCTCACCAGCTTCTACACGTTCTACCTGATTCACAAGTTCGGGATCTCGGTGCAGAACGCGCAGCTGCACCTCTTCCTGTTCCTCGGCGCGGTGGCGGCCGGCACCTTCATCGGCGGCCCCGTGGGTGACCGCATCGGGCGCAAGAGGGTGATCTGGGTGTCGATCCTCGGCGTGCTGCCCTTCACGCTGCTGATGCCCTACGCGAGCCTGCGCGTCACCGAGGTGCTGACGGTGGTGATCGGGCTCATCCTGGCGTCGGCCTTCCCGGCCATCGTCGTCTTCGCGCAGGAGCTGGTGCCGGGCCGCGTCGGGATGGTCTCGGGGCTGTTCTTCGGGTTCGCGTTCGGTGCCGGCGCGGTGGGCGCGGCCCTGCTGGGCGTGCTGGCGGACGCGACGAGCATCGACGTCGTCTACCGCGTCTGCGCCTTCCTGCCGGCGCTCGGACTGCTGACGTACTTTCTCCCCGACCTCGAGCCCGGACGGAAGGCAGCCCGGGCCTGACGATGTAGCCTTTGGCCTCTAGCCTTTGGGAAGAGCTTTACCAGAGGCTAAAGGCCAGAGGCTGAAGGCTGTCCCGTCAGCCGAGAATCTTCGCGCTGAGGGCCTTCACGTCCTTCACGTCGGCGCGCGGACCGTACTGGCTGATCACCTGCGCCGCCATCGCGCCGCCAAGCTTGCCGCACGTCGCCAGGTCGAGGCCCTGCGTGTAGGCGTAGAGGAACCCGGCCGCGTAGGCGTCGCCCGCGCCGGTCGTGTCCACCACCTTGACGCCAGGCACCGCGTCGATCACGTGCACCTCGTTGCCGCGAAGGACCACCGACCCCTTCTCGCTGCGCGTCAGCGCCGCAATCTCGCAGTGGCCGCGCACCTTCTGCAGCGCATCGTCGAAGTTCTCCACCTCGTAGAGCGACAGGATCTCGTGCTCGTTGGCGAACAGGATGTCCACGTGCTTCTCGACGAGCTCCAGGAACTCGGCGCGGTAGCGCGCCACGCAGAAGGAGTCCGACAGCGTGAACGACACCTTGACGCCCGCCTTCTGCGCGGCGATGGCGGCGTTGCGCATCGCCTCCTTGGCGCGCGGCTGATCCCACAGATAGCCCTCGAGATACAGCACCTTCGAGCCGGTGATGTAGCTCATGTCGACGTCCTCGGGACCGAGCTGGGTGGTGGCGCCGAGAAAGGTCTGCATCGTCCGCTGCGCGTCGGGCGTCACGATGATGAGCGACCGGGCCGTCGGCAGCCCGCCGACGAGCGGCGTCGTATCGTAGGTCACGCCCACCGCGCGCATGTCGTGCGTGAAGACGTCGCCGAGCTGATCCTTCGCGACCTTGCCGATGTAGGCCGTGCGCCCGCCAAGCGCCGCGACGCCCGCAATCGTGTTGCCGGCCGAACCGCCCGACGCTTCCTTACCCGGGCCCATGTCGCCATACAGCCGCTCGGCCGTCTCCGTGTCGATGAGATTCATCGCGCCTTTCGGCAGCTTGTGCTTGTCGAGAAAGGCATCATCGGCCTGGGCGATCACGTCCACGATCGCGTTGCCGATCGCGGTGACATCGAACTTCGCATTGCTCATTCGGCGGTCCTCTAGGATTGGGAAGTGCTTGTGGGCAGGTAGCGCCCGACAATCGGAGCCAGGTCCAGCAGCGTGCTGGCCGGCACCGCGTCTGGACGGGTGATGAGCGCGAACTTCAGCGCGCTGGCGCATTCGCAGCCACGCTCGTACGGAAGCCGATCGACGGCGCTCGCGATGATCGCCTGGGCGGTCTTCGCGTTCTGCGTCAGATTGCCGATGATCATCTCGACGGTCACCGAATCGTGATCGGGATGCCAGCAGTCGTAGTCGGTGACGAGCGCGATCGTCGTGTAGCAGATCTCGGCCTCGCGCGCCAGCTTGGCTTCCTGCAGGTTGGTCATGCCGATGATGTCGGCGCCCCACGAGCGGTAGAGCCGCGACTCGGCGAGCGTCGAGAACTGCGGGCCCTCCATGCACACGTAGGTGCCACCCTTGTGCACCGTGGCGCCGGCGGCCTGCCCGCTCTCGTGGGCAATCGCGCTGAGGCGCGAACAGAACGGATGCGCGAACCCGACGTGCGCCGCCAGTCCCTGACCGAAGAACGTGCTGATGCGCCCCATCGTGCGGTCGATGAACTGGTCGGGGATGACGATGTCGAGCGGCCGCAGCTCCTCTTTCAGGCTGCCGACGGCGCTCGCCGAGAGGATGTACTCCACGCCGAGCGTCTTCATCCCGAAGATGTTCGCGCGGAAGTTCAGCTCGGAGGGCAGCAGCCGGTGGCCGGCGCCGTGGCGCGCCAGGAACGCGACCCGCTTCCCGCGCAGCGTGCCGATCACGTAGGGCCCCGAGGGGTCGCCGAACGGGGTGGTCACGGTGACCTCGGTGCGGTCGACCACCTCGGCCATGTCGTACAGACCACTCCCACCGATGATGCCAATGCGAACGTTTTCCATAGACTGAGCTTTAGGATCTTACAGCACCGGCTCGACCCACCGCTTGCCGTCGCGTTCCCGGATGAATCCGGCGGCCACGACGGGGTCGTGCTCGAAGAACACCAGGTATTCGCCGTCGATCGCCTCCCGCATGAAGCGCCGCTTGAAGGCCAGCGCCTCCATGGGAAACAGGTCGTAGCCCATCACCCATGGATCCTGCAGGTGCGCGATGGTCGGGACGAGATCGGCGGCGAAGACCGCCGTCTTGCCGCCCGATTCGAGGTAGACGATCTGGTGCTGGCCGGTGTGCCCGCCGGTGCGGACGACGCGGACGCCCGGCTTCACCGTGACGTCCCCCGAATAGAAGTCCACCACCCCCGCGGGCTTCAGCGGCACGAAGTCGTCCTGCAGGTAGCTGGCGCGGTTCCGCTCGTGCGGGTGCGTGGCGTCTTCCCACTCGGCGTCGCGAATCAGATAGCGGGCCTTGGGAAAGCGCGGCACGACCCCCTGCGGGCTCCGCATCGTCGCGCCGCCGAAGTGGTCGAAGTGCAGGTGGGTGGCGAGCGCGAAGTCGATCGACGCCGTGTCGAGACCGCGTTCGGCGAGCGCGTGATCGAGGTGCACGCGGCGATCGAGGGCGTAGATGTCGCGCGCTTTCGCCGGCATCTTCTCGCCGACGCCGCAGTCGACGAGCATGCGGCCCCACGACGACTCGACGAGCAGCGGCCGCATCGCCATCTGAATGCGGTTGCGATCGTCGGCCGGCGCCAGCTTTTCCCACAACGGCTTCGGCACGACGCCGAACATCGCGCCGCCGTCGAGCCGGAACGGCCCATCGTGCAAGGTCGTGAGCGTCAGGTCGCCCCAGGGAATCGACGCCGTCGCGAGCCGCAACGCGGGCGGCGGCGCCTGCTTCAGCTCGACGAGCACGCCGTGGGCGGCCGAGGGATGCACGAACGCCACGAGCGACCCGTGCGCGCCGGGGCGCGGCTCGGTGTCCACGAGGCGCACGCCGCGGGCGGCCAGGTGCGTTAGCGCGGCGCGGAGGTCCTCGACGCGCAGCGTCACGTGATGCAGGCCGGGGCCGCGCCGGCCAACGAAGGTGGCGATCGGCGAGTCGGCCGCGGTGGCCTCGAGCAGTTCGAGCGCGGCCGCGCCGGTGTGGAGCATGTGCGCGCGGACGCGCTGCGTGACCACCTCTTCGGGTACGTCGACTTCGAGACCGAGGGCGTCGCGATAGAACGCCAGCGCTTCGTCGAGCCGCTCGACGGCAATCCCGACATGGTCGAGGACGGCCTTCATATCGACCCGCCCCGCACGGCCACTCCCCGCGCCACGAGCGCGCGTGCCGCCGCGTACGGATCCGTACGCCGCGCGGCCACGTCGGCCGCCGCCTGCGCAAAGGCCTCGGCTGGAAGCGCCTGCTCCAAGCGCGCGACGAGCAGCCCGACGGCGAGCGCCCGGATGCGGGCATGCGCGCGCGCGAGGCGCCGCGCGTCGCGCATCGCCGCGGAGCGGTCGCGGAACCGGCACAGCGTCTCCCACAGCTCCGGCACGCCGCGGCCGGCCGTCGCTTCCGTCTTCAGCACCGGCGGCGTCCACTCGCCCGCGGCCGCCGGCTTCAGCGACAGCGCCGCCTCGATCGACTGCACCAGCCGGTCGATCCCTTCGCGGTCCGCCTTGTTCGCCACGAAGATGTCGGCGATTTCCATGATGCCGGCCTTCATCGCCTGGACGTCGTCGCCGGTGCCGGGCACGAGCACGACCACCGTCGCATCGGCGGTCTGCGCCACCTCGACCTCGTCCTGGCCGACGCCGACCGTCTCGATGAGCACCACGTCGAAGCCGGCCGCGTCCAGCACCAGCGCCGCATCGGCCGTCGTGCGCGCCAGTCCGCCGAGATGGCCGCGCGTGGCCATGCTGCGCACGAACACGCCGGCGTCGCCGGCGTGCTGATTCATGCGCACCCGATCACCGAGCACGGCGCCGCCGCTGAACGGGCTCGTCGGGTCCACGGCCAGGACCGCCACCTTCAGCCCCGCCGCCCGGATGGTCGCGATGAGCTGATCGCCCAGCGTGCTCTTGCCGCCGCCGGGCACGCCCGTCACGCCCACGAGATAGGCGCGCCCGGTGCGTGGAAAGAGCTGACCGATGAGGGCGGCGCCGGCCCCGTCGATCCCGTCGCCGTCTTCGATCAGCGAAATCGCCCGGGCAATCGCCCGCGGGTCAGCCGCCAGCACGCGCTCGGCGAGCGCGTCAGGCGGCGCGGCCACCGGCGTCGCGGTCGCCCGCCATGAGATGGCGGGCAATGACCAGGCGTTGAATCTCGCTCGTCCCCTCGCCAATCGTCGTGAGCTTCACGTCGCGGAAGAACTTCTCGGCCGGGTAGTCCTTCACGAAGCCGTAGCCGCCGTGAATCTGCACGCCGTCCTCGGCCGCGCGCACGGCGATCTCGCTCGAATAGAGCTTGGCCATCGCGGCTTCGATCGTGGTGCGCGCCCCGCCGTCCTTGAGCGCGGCGGCACGATACGTCAGCAGCCGCGCCGCTTCGATCCGCGTCGCGGTATCGACGAGACGCGCGCGGATGCTCTGGAACGTGCCGATCTTCTGGCCGAACTGCACGCGCGTGAATGCGTAGCCGCGCGCCGCTTCGTAGGCGCCCTGGGCGAGGCCCACCGCCAGCGCCGCGATGCCGATGCGGCCGGCGTCGAGCACCTGCAGGGCGTTGACGAACCCCTGCCCTTCGACGCCGAGCAGCTGGCTCGCCGGCACGCGGCAGTTGTCGAAGATCACCTCGCTCGTTTCGCTCGCGCGCATCCCGAGCTTGTCTTCCTTCTTGCCGGCGCGGAAGCCATCCGTGCCGCGTTCGACGATGAACGCCGAGATGCCGCGCGATCCCTTGCCGCGGGCGGTGACGGCCATCACCACGATGAGGTCGCCATCGCGGCCGTGGGTAATGAACTGCTTGGTGCCGTTGATCACCCAGTCGTCGCCGTCGCGCACCGCGGTCGTGCGCATCGACGCCGCGTCGCTGCCGGACGAGGCTTCGGTCAGGCCCCAGGCCGCCAGCTGCTCGCCGCGCGCGAGCGGCACCACGTAGCGCTGCTTCTGGGCCTCGGTGCCGAACATGAAGATGTGGGCGGAGCCCAGGCCGTTGTGCGCCGCAATCGACAGGCAGACGGCCGGATCGACGCGCGCCAGCTCCTCGATGCAGATGCAGTAGTCCACCGACGACATCGCGGTGCCGCCGTAGACTTCCGGGAACTGGATGCCCATGAGCCCGAGCTCGGCGCACTTGGCGAGCAGCTCGCGCGGGAAGTGCTGCGCCTCGTCCCATTCGCGCACGTGGGGCCGCAGTTCGGCCTCGGCGAACTCGCGCACGCTGCGCTTCAGCAGCTCCTGCTCGTCCGTGAGCCGGAAGTCCATTCCGGCGCCCATCGTATCATCCGGTATGCGCATCGCCCGCTCGCTCGCTCTCGCCGCCGGCTTCGTGCTGGCCGCCGCGCCGCACGCTCTCGCGGACGTGACGATTTTCCTCGGCAGCACCAGCACGCCCGCCGCGCGCACCGCCCGCGGCTTCGCCTTCGGCGGCGGGATTCTCGTGCTGGGGTTCGAGTTCGAATACTCCGACACGCGCGAAGATCCCGAGGATGCCGCGCCCTCGCTGCGCACCGGGATGGGCAACATCCTGATCCAGACGCCGGTGGCGATAGCGGGCTTCCAGCCCTACTTCACCACCGGGGCCGGTGGGTATCGCGAATCGTTCAACGGAGTGAGCGAGACGCAGCTCGGTGGCAACGCCGGCGGCGGCGTGAAGATCCGGCTCGCCGGGCCGTTGCGCGCGCGCGTCGACTACCGCGTCTTCAGGCTGCGCGGCGCGCCGCTGCACGACGTCGTCCACCGTTTCTACGTCGGAGCGAACCTGGCCTTTTAGGCGGAGTGGGCGGAGTCCTCTGCCTACTCTGCCTCAAGGTTTCTGCGTGGCCGGCGAGGACGCGGCAGGTTTCTCTCCAGCTGCCGGTTCGACGGGGGGCTCCGGTATGGGTGACAAGTTGAGCAGAGTGCCTCCGCCGGTCACGGAGCCTTGATAGAGCTTCCAGATCTCCTGCAGCGCCGCGGTGTCGGTGGACCCCGACGACAGCACGCGGCCCATGCCGTAGTCCTCGCCCGGCACCGCCGGATCGACGATGAAGACGTAGAGCACCGAGTTGGCGGGGCCCGGTTCCGCGGCCTTGAAGAAGCGCCAGCCCTTGGCCATGGCCTGCAGCTTCGGGTCGGTGCTCGACTCGAGCGTCTTGCGTACCGACGACACGAACTTCTCGAAGTCCAGCGTCTTGTCGGGGCGCACGGTGTTGAACAAGACGCCCACCGGCGCCGTGAACGTGCGCGCCGCCGTCGCACTGGGCGCGGGCGCGGACACCGGCGGTTTCGCACCCGGCAGCGGTTGTCCGGGCACGGGCGGTCCGGGCGCGCCGGGCGCCTGTCCGGGCACGGCGGGCGGCTGCTGCCCGGTAGCCGGCACCTGCGCGGCGGCCGTCGTGGCCGTGAGCAGCAGTGCCAGCAGCATCGTCTTCTTCACGTTGCAGTCTCCTGAAAATGGCACGAGCCACGAACGGTCCGCCCGCTCGTGGCTCGCTGGCTGCACGTTGTCAGCCGGATGTGTGACGGCGCTACTTCGAGAGGTCGACGGCGACCGCGCCGCTCGAGATGCCGAGGTTGGCCGCGAACGCCCCGCGATACATCTCGTACAGTTCCTTCTGCTCCGCAGGATCCGTGAACGTGGCGTAGAGCACCTGCAGGATGTTGTAGTCAGCGCCGGCGACCGGCGTGATGACGTGCGTGTAGATGAGGTTGCCGTCGGGCATCGGCTTCGACATCTTCACCACCCGCCAGCCAGCCAGCTGCTGCTTGGCTTCGGGCGCAGTCGACTTCGTCAGGGCGTCCTTGATCTTCGCCATGATCTTCTCGAAGTCGCCGGCCTTGTCCGGACGGATGGCCACGCTCCACAACGCGAGGTCCCCCTCCATCGTGAGCTTCTGAGGGGCCTGCGCCTGCACGCCCGCGTTCAGCGAAAACGCCGGCAGCATCAGGATCGCGCCAGCCAGCACCACTCCGGACAGTCGTCGCATCGTCACCCCTCCTGGGTCAGGACCGCCATCCTAAACCTGTCGTTCGAACCGTCACGCGTCAACACACGCATCTTCACCAGGCGCTCACGCGGACGGACTCGAGGGCGGCCGGATGAAGACGGCCATGACCTCGTGGGCCAGCAGCATGCCGGCCCTGGTGAGCCGCAAGCGGCCCTCATCATAGATCAGCCAGCCGAGATCCCGGAACGGCTGCAGCTCGGCCCCGAACTCACCCCACAAGTCAATTCCGTAATGGGCCCGGATCTCCTCGGCGGAAAGCCCCTCCGACAAGCGTAGCCCGGTGAAGAGCGCCTCTTCCATCCGGTCTTGCGGGGATAGCCGCCGCGCCTCGGCGACCAGCGGGCCGCCCGGCATCACGGCCGCCGCGTATTCGGCCGTGCCGCTGACGTTCCGCGTCCGCATGCCGTCGATGGTCGAATGAGCGCCCGGTCCGAACCCGAGCCACTCCCCGTCGGTCCAGTACTTCAGGTTATGGCGGGAGCGAAAGCCCGGCTTCGCCACGTTGGAAATCTCGTACTGCTCGTAACCAGCGCCGTCCAGCCGCTCCATCGACTGCAGGTACATGTCCGCCACGTCGTCATCGGGCGCCACGGACCACTCGGCGCGCGCCATCTGCTCGCGCAGCGGCGAGTTCGGATACACCTCCAGCATGTAGAGAGATGCATGATCCGGTCCGAGACCGATCAGGGCGTCCACCGACTCGAGCCACTCACCGACCGTCTGTTGCGGCAACCACATCATCAGATCGAGCGACACGTTGTCGAACCCGGCGGCGCGGGCCTCACGAAATGCCGTGATCGCGCGCCCGGCGCTGTGCAGCCGCGTCAGGCGGCGCAGCTCCTCGTCGCGGAACGATTGCACGCCGAAGCTCAGACGCGTCACGCCGGCCTCGCGAAACGCCGCGAGCCGCTCTTCCGTCACGCCTTCGGGATTGGCCTCGAGCGTCACCTCGGCATCGGCCGCGAGATCGAAGGAGTCGCGGCACGCCCGGATGATGGCGGCAATCTCTTCTGCCTCGAGGATGGAGGGCGTGCCACCCCCGAAGAAGATGGTGTCGGCCGCGACGCCCCGGGCCCGCAGACGCACCTCGCGGCACACCGCCTCGACGTAGCGATCCTTCAGTTCGGCTTGGAACAGGCCGCGATTGAAGTTGCAGTAGTTGCAGATCGCGGCGCAGAACGGGACGTGAACGTAGAGCCCGAGCACGCCCCCATCGTACTGGATGCGCTAGCAGTCCGTGGTGGAACGCCCGCGTCGCACCGAGCCGGGCGAGGCGCCCGGCTGACAAGGCGCGACGACGGAGAATATCGGGAATATTTGACGGAGGAGCAACGCAGTCAGGCGGGATGCATCGCCCGGCGAATGCAGCGGGCGTTTCACTACGGACTGCTAGGACCCGGCCCGCCCGCCGGACCACTTCAAATCGACCTTCTCCTTTGGGCCCTTGAGCTGCGCGCGCGCCTGCCCGTGGGACCTGGCGGGCAGTTTCCGCCGGGGCTGCGCCTTCCATTGCATGAACAGGTCTTCGGCGCCGGAGTTTGGCGGGAGATTCCGGTAGTCCGGACCGTCGTACTCGAGGAACTCGCACATCTCCCGCAGCCGCGAGTGCAGGCGAAAGCCCACGCGCACGAGGAGCGAGTTCACCTCGTCCGGAATGTCCTCGTAGTTCGAGGTAAAGATCGTGGCGCGCCGCTCGTTGTAGCGAGTGTTGACGATGAGGCTCATCGTCTCCTCGACCCAATCGGTGAGCCTTTCGGCGCCGAGATCGTCGAGAACCAGCAGTTCCGCCTCCATGACGGGCCGGATGACGTCAATCTCGGCCGTGTGTGTCACGGGATTGTAGGTGTTGCGGATGTCCTTGAGCAGCGCGCGAGTGTCGTAGTACAGCCCCCGAGCTCCCGTGCGCTGAACGACGTGGCGCAGGACCGAGACGGCGATGTGCGTCTTGCCGATGCCCGGTGGGCCGATCAGCATCAGGCCCTTCTGTGCAACGGGGAAGGTGTCGGCGAACCGCTTCGCGGATGCGACCGCGCGCAGCAGCTCCTCGTTCTGATAGGTGAGGAAGTTGTCGAGCGTGCACTTCAGGTAGCGGGGAGGAATGCGCGTTTCACGCAGCCGCTGCTCGGTGACCTTCTCGCGCGTGCAGTCGCAGCGTGTGACCCGCTGCACTCCGTCCATCTCGATCGATTTCCATCCGGTGTCGTCGCACAGCGCGCAAGCCACGGCGTCATCGTAACACCGCGACTGAGAAAAGATCTGCGCGGTGTGAGGAAGCCTCTCGCCTCTGGGCTTTAGCCTTTAGCCCTAAAAGGCCAGAGGCTAGAGGCTAGAGGCCAAAGGCTATGAGTGGCGCGTGCTGCGCCGCTCTTTCGAAGACGCCGCGTCGGGTTCTTCGGCTGACGCGGCAGGTGCCGCGGGCGGCGCTGGTGCGCGCCGTACGAGGTCGGTCGGCGCGCTCTTGACCATCGCGGTGCTGAGGCGCTGCTCCCAATCGTCGATCCCGCGTGCGAGCTCGCGCTTCACGTAATCCATGAACTCGTTCACTTCGCCCTGCATGCGCTCGATCTTGCGGCGCATGTTGAGGATGATCTCCACGCCGGCCAGGTTGACCCCGAGCTCGCGGGTAAGTGACAGAATCGTCTCCAGCTGCTCGAGATCCTCCTCCGAGTACAGTCGCGTGTTGCCTTCGGTGCGAGACGGCGTCAGCAGCCCCTCGCGCTCGTAGAGCCGCAACGTCTGTGGGTGGATGTCGTACTTCTGCGACACCGCGCTGATCATGAAATAGGCCTTGCCGCGCTCGGTCTTCTTCGCCATGTCAGCTCCCCTGCTCTTCCAACCCACCGCGCACGGTCCGCGCGGGGGCCCCGGCCTGCTCGCCGGCCGCGCCTTCGACGGGGCGCGGGCGCGGACGAACCTGGGCGCCGTTGATCTCGCCGAACTCGCGCAGCAGCGCCTTCGATCGCTCGTCGAGCACTGCCGGCAGCATCAGACGCGCCTCCACGATGAGATCGCCCCTGGGGCCACCGCGCATCGAGGCCATGCCGCGCTCGCTGACACGGAACCGCTGGCCCGACTGCGTGCCGGGCGGAATCCGCACCTTCACCGGACCGTCCAGGCCGTTCACTTCCACCCGGGCCCCGAGGGCCGCTTCGTGCACGCCGACCGGCACGACCACGTGCAGGTCGTTGCCGTCGCGGCGGAAGTCGGGATCGGCAGCGACGCGCACCGTGACGTACAGGTCGCCGGCGGCGCCTCCGCGCGGCCCGGCATCGCCCTTGCCCGCCACGCGGACCCGCTCCCCGTCGCCAATGCCCGCCGGCAGCCGCAAGGTGACGCGTTCGGTGCGCACTTCGTGCCCCGCGCCGGCGCACGACGGACACGCACGCGGCGGCTGCTGGCCGGTGCCGCCGCACGCGTTGCAGCTTCGCGTGAACACCATGTGCCCGCGCACCGTGCGCACCGCTCCATGCCCCTGGCAGAGCCCGCACGGCGCCCCGGCCATGCGCGCGACGCCGGCGCCGCGGCACGTACGGCAGGTCTCGCGCCGCGTCACCGTCAGCGGGCGCTCGCAGCCGTGGAAGCTCTCGGCAAAGGAGAGCGCGACTTCGTGATGGAGATCGGCGCCTCGTGCGGTTGCCGGCCGCTTCGCCCCGTGCTCCAGCAGCACTTCCGCGACGAGATCGCCGAACGTGGCCGAGTAGTCCGGTCCGCGCGAGGAGAAGTCGAAGCCCTCGAATCCGCCGCGGCGCGCCTCGGCGGGGGCCGCCGTCTCGCCCGAGTCGTACCGCAGCCGCCGCTCGCGATCGATCAGCGTCTCGTACGCCTCGACGACCTGCTGGAAGTGCACCGCCGCCGCCTGATCGCCGGGGTTGATGTCGGGATGAAACCGGCGCGCGAGACGGCGATACGCCCGCTTGATCTCGGACTCGGAGGCATCCTGCCGGATGCCGAGCACCACGTAGAGATCCATTCCGGTCTGCTCCCGCTCCTCTCCCGGTCAGCTTTCGCGGCTCAGCGCTTCTCGTCCTCCACCACTTCCGCGTCGATCACGTCGCCCGCGCCGCTGGACGCGCCGGGGCCGCCCGGTGCACCAGTCGGCTCGTCCGCGCCCGGTCCGGCACCGCCCGGCGTCGGGCCTGCCTGCTTGTAAAGCGCCTCGGCGGCCTTGTGCTGTGCCTGCGTCAGCTGCTCCATCGCCCGGTTCATCGCCGCCGTGTCGTTGGCCTCGAGCGCGCTCCGCAACGCGACAATCGCACTCTCCACGGCGGCCTTCTCGGACCCGAGCTTGTCGCCGGACTCCTGCACGAACTTCTCGGCGGCATACACCGCCTGGTCCGCGCGGTTCCGCGTCTCGATCTCCTCGCGGTGCTTCTTGTCTTCCTCGGCGTGCGACTCGGCGTCCTTCATCATCCGGTCGACCTCGTCCTTGCTGAGGCCGCTCGACGCGGTGATCGTGATCTTCTGCTCCTTGCCGGTGCCCTGGTCCTTCGCCGACACGTTGACCATGCCGTTGGCGTCGATGTCGAACGTGACCTCGATCTGCGGCACGCCGCGCGGCGCCGCGGGAATGCCCACCAGCTGAAAACGGCCCAGCGTGCGGTTGTCGCGCGCGAGCTGCCGCTCACCCTGGAGCACGTGCACCTCGACGCTCGTCTGGCTGTCGGCGGCCGTGGAGAACGTTTCGCTCTTGCGCGTCGGAATCGTCGTGTTGCGCGTGATCAGCGTCGTCATCACGCCGCCGAGCGTCTCGATGCCAAGCGAGAGCGGCGTCACATCGAGGAGGAGGAGATCCTTCACCTCTCCGGCCAGCACGCCCGCCTGGATGGCCGCGCCCACCGCCACGACCTCGTCCGGGTTCACGCCCTTGTGCGGTTCCTTGCCGAAGAGGTCCTTGACGATCTGCTGCACCTTCGGGATGCGTGTGGAGCCGCCCACGAGCACGACCTCGTCGATCTTCGAGGCGTCCACGCCGGCATCGGTGATCGCCTGGCGCGTCGGGCCGATGGTCCGCTGCAGCAGGTCGTCCACGAGCTGCTCGAACCTGGCTCGCGTGAGCCGCATCTGCAGGTGCTTCGGCCCGGTCGCGTCCGCGCTGATGAAGGGCAGGTTGATATCGGTCTCCATCACCGTGGAGAGCTCCATCTTGGCCTTCTCCGCCGCCTCGCGCAGACGCTGCAGCGCCATGCGGTCCTTCGACAGGTCGATGCCTTCGGTCTTCTTGAACTCCGCGACGATCCACTCGATGACGCGCTGATCGAGGTTGTCACCGCCCAGGTGCGTGTCGCCGTTGGTCGACTTCACCTCCACCACGCCCTCGCCCACTTCGAGGATCGAGATGTCGAACGTGCCGCCGCCGAAGTCGTAGACGGCAATCGTCTCGTCCTTCTTCTTGTCGAGGCCGTAGGCCAGCGCCGCCGCCGTGGGCTCGTTGACGATGCGCATCACCTCGAGGCCGGCAATCGCGCCGGCCTCCTTGGTGGCCTGGCGCTGCGCGTCGTTGAAGTAGGCCGGCACCGTGATGACGGCGCGCGTGACCGACTGCCCCAGGTACTCCTCGGCGGCCTGTTTGAGCTTCTGCAGCACCATCGCCGAGATCTGCGGCGGCGCGTAGTCCTGGTCCACGATCTTCACGCGCACGTCGCCGTTGGGCGCGGCGGCGACCGCGTAGGGGACCATCTTCATCTCCTCGTTGACCTCGTTGAACCGGCGGCCCATGAACCGCTTGATCGAGAACACGGTGTTCTCCGGGTTCGTGACGGCCTGCCGCTTGGCAACCTGACCGACCAGCCGTTCTCCCGACTTGGTGAAGGCCACGACCGACGGCGTCAGACGGCCGCCCTCGGGGTTTGTGATGACGACGGGCTCTCCGCCTTCGATGACGGCGACGACGGAGTTGGTGGTGCCCAGGTCGATTCCGATGATTTTGCTCATGAACGTCTCGTGGTCTCAGGACAGGTTCAATGCCGCCCGCCCGACGGGCGGGCAATCAGGCACTGCGCTTTAGGTTGCTCTCATTATCAAATCTGAGTGTTCAGCAGTCAATGTCAGGCGCAAAATCGCGAGACGGTGGCGCGCCTAACTGATTGACCCTGCGGCGTATACTGCATTGATGGCTCACGACGACCCCGAGCGCCCCACAGGCACCAGAATCGTGATCCGCCTGGCCACGCGGGCCGTCGTGGCGCTCCTCTTCCTGACGGCAGCGCTGATGGGCACGGTAGGCGGGGTGCTCTTTGCCTACGGCGACGACCTCCCGGAAATCAGCGCGCTCGACGACTACCGTCCCAACACCATCACGCGCATCCTGGCCAGCAACGGCGACGTCATCGGCGAGTTCGCCACCGAACGGCGGGTGGTCATCGGCTACGACGACATGGCGCCCGTGCTGCGGCAGGCCATCATGGCCACCGAGGACGCCGACTTCGAGCAGCACTTCGGGCTGAGCGTTTCGCGCATTCTCATGACGGCGGCCAAGGACGTGGTGACCGGCCAGCGCGCCGGCGCCAGCACCATCACGCAGCAGCTCGCCCGCAATCTCTTCCTGCAGGCCACCTACATGAAGGGTGGCGTGTACGAGCGGTCGCTCGAACGCAAGATTCGCGAAGCCATTCTGGCCGTGCAGCTCGAGCGCCGGTTCACCAAGCGCGAGATCTTCGCGCTCTACGCGAACCAGGTGCCGCTGCACGGCGCCTACGGCGTCGAAGCCGGCGCCCGGATGTACTTCAACAAGTCGGCGAAGGACGTCACGCTCGACGAGGCCGCGACGATTGCCGCCGTCATCCAGACGCCGGCACGCCTCAGCCCCTTCGTCAACCCGGAGCGCACGCTGGCGCGGCGAAACAACTACGTCCTGCCGCGGATGGCCGAAGAAGGCTTCGTCACGCGGCAAGCCGCCGCGGACGCGGCCAAGAAGCCGATCGTGCTCCGCGCCCAGCCCACCGCCGAGCGTTCGTTCGCGGCCTACTTCGTGGAGGACATCCGCAAGAACCTCGAGCAGCGGTTCGGAGCCGCGGCGCTCTACGAAACCGGGCTCCAGGTGCAGACGACGCTCGACGTGGAGCTGCAGCGCGCGGCCGAACGCGCCCTCGACCGCGGCCTGCGGCGGCTCGACAAGCGCCGGAGCAGCTATCGCAAACAGCGCCAGACGGTGGCCGCCAACCTCACGCCGGACACGTACACGTCGCCCCGCTGGCGGCAGCCGATTGCGGCCGGCGATATCGTGCCGGCGGTGGTGATGTCGTTTCCGAAGGCCCCAGCCGGCAGCGCCAGAATCCGGATCGCCTCCACCGAGCTCGATCTGACGCGGTCGGCGTTCGCCTGGACGCGGAAGACCAACGCCGCGGACCTCTTCGCGGTGGGCGACGTCATCGAGGTGGCGATCGGCGGCGTCGACAAGGGGCAGTACACCCAGCTGACGCTCGAGCAGCCGCCCATCGTCGAGGGCGCCCTGGTCGCCGTGGACAACCGCACCGGCCAGATCCGTGCGATGGTCGGCGGCTACGACTTCGCGCGCAGCAAGTTCAACCGCGCCACGCAGGCGCGGCGCCAGGTGGGCTCGCTCTTCAAGCCGGTGCTCTACGCCGCCGCCATCGACAAAGGGTTCACCGCGGAGTCGGTGTTCATCGACGAGCCGGTGTCGTACATCGCGGGACCGAACCAGCCGCCCTATCGTCCGCTGAACTACGACCGGAAGTTCGAAGGGCCGGTGACGCTGCGCCATGCGCTCGAGGACTCGCGCAACATTCCGGCCGTGAAGGCGCTCGAAGCCATCGGCGCCGAGCTGGTCGTCGGCTATGCCAAGCGCCTTGGCCTCACGGGCAACTATCCGCCGTACCTGTCGCTGGCGCTCGGGGCCGCCGAATCCACTCTGCTCGAGATGACGAGCGCCTACTCGGCGTTTCCCAACCAGGGCGTGCGCATGACGCCCTACGCGGTGCGCTCGGTGTCCGACCGCGAGGGCACGGTGATCGAGGAGAACCGTCCCGAGCCTCGCGAGGCACTGCGTGCCGACACGGCGTTCCTGATGGCGCATCTGCTCGAAGGCGTCGTGCAGCGCGGCACCGCCTTCGCGGCCAAGTCGCTCGAGTGGCCGCTGGCCGGCAAGACCGGCACGATGGACGAGTTCACCGACGCGTGGTTCGTGGGCTTCGACCCGAACATCAGCGTGGGCGTCTGGGTGGGCTACGACGAAAAGAAGCCGCTTGGCAGCGGCGAGACCGGCGCCCAGGCCGCGCTGCCGATCTGGATCGACTTCATGCGGGTGTACATCGACAAGCGTGCCGATCGTGCGCGGCCGCCGCAGTTCGAGGCGCCGGGCAACATCGTGTTCGTCACGCTGCCGAGCGGCATCACCGAGGCCTTCATCAACGGCACGCAGCCCGCCGGCCTGACGCCCGACCCGCCCACCACGCAGCCGGCTGCCACGCCGGCTCCTGCCGCACCCGACGCCGCGCCCTCAAAGGCGGCAGACTGAGGAGCCTTCCGCCTCTAGCCTCTAGCCTTTGGCAAGAGCATTCTGATCGACAAGAGTAGTACCGAGAGGCCAGAGGCTAAAGGCTCATGGAACGCCGTATCACTGGCTTCACCACCGACGACGAAGGCCATTGGGTTGCCGAGCTCGAGTGCGGGCATCGACAGCACGTACGGCATCGCCCCCCCTTCGAGAGCCGCCCGTGGGTGACCACGCCCGAGGGGCGCGCCTCGCGCCTGGGTGTCACCGTGAACTGCAGGCGATGCGACGACGCGCCTGATGCGCCTGCGGCATGAGCGCCATGGCTCGAAGTGCCATGACCGTCGCCGCGATCGTGCTCCTGGTGTATTACGGCGCCCTCTTCATGGGCCAGCGGCGCCTGCTCTATCCGCGCCCGCGCGGCCCGGCGCTGGCTCGGCCCGTCGACGGGATCACGCACGTGCAGATTGGCGGCGCCGATGGCCCCGTGCACGTCTGGCACGCACCATCGCTCGCACGGAATACGTCAGCACGACGGGCGATCGTGTTCGCGCACGGGAACGGTGAACGAGCGGAAGACTGGCTCGACCAGTTTGGCGACCTTCAGGCCGCGGGGCTCGACGTGCTGATTGTCGAGTACCCCGGCTACGGCATCGCCGACGGGTCTCCGACGCAAACGTCGATCACGAACGCGATCCTGGCGGGGTACGACTGGCTGCGCGATCAGCGCGGCCTGGGCGGCGACCGCATCGTCGCCTACGGCCGCTCCCTTGGAGGAGGCGCCGCCGCGCAACTCGCGGCGCGGCGCCCCGTCGCCGC
>DASRPM010000097.1:0-22119 GCA_035646375.1 Vicinamibacterales bacterium | reverse complement strand
GTCACGCTCGACCCGGTCCGCAAGGAGCTGAAGGGCCGCGAGACAATCCGCTGGCGCAACATCAGCGGCGCCACGACCAACGAGCTCCAGTTTCATCTCTACTGGAACGGCTGGCGGAACAACGACGCGACGTGGCTGCGCGAGGAGCGCCTGCGCGCTCCCGCCCCGCTGCGCCCCGGCGACGCGGCGCGCCGGCCCGAAGAGACCGGCGCCTCGGACGTCACGTCGATCAAGGTCACGCCCGCCGGCGGCGCGCTGGTCGATCTGACGAAGGCCATCCGCTACATCGCGCCCGACGACGGCAACGCCGCCGATCGCACCGTGATGGCCCTCACCCTGCCGGAAGCGGTCGCGCCTGGCGCGTCGGTGCAGATCGAGATCGAGTGGACGGGCCGCATTCCGTTTGCGGCGTCGCGCACCGGCTGGATCGCCGACTACTACTTCTTCGGACAGTGGTTCCCGAAGATCGGCGTGCTCGAGGACAGCGGCTGGAACACCCACCAGTTCCACTACGCCACCGAGTTCTACGCCGACTTCGGCGTCTACGACGTGCAGATGACGGTGCCCGGCGGCTACAAGGTGGGCGCCACCGGCCGCGAGATGCGGCGCGTGGACAACCCCGACGGTACCACCACGCACAGCTACCACGCCGAGGACGTGGCCGACTTCGGCTGGACGACGAGCCCCTCGTTCATCGAGGAGCGGCGCGCCTTCAATCACCCGAGGCTGCCGAGTGTCGAGATGCGGCTGTTGCTGCGCCCCGAGCACCGCGGTCAGGAGACACGCCAGTTCGCGGCCGCGGCGGCGGGGCTCGAGTACTTCGGGCAGTGGTTCGGCACGTATCCCTACGGGAACCTCACCATCGTGGACCCCGCGTACCAGAGCGGCAGCGACGGCATGGAGTACCCGATGCTCTTCACCGGGCGCGCCAACTGGCTGTCGCCGGACGAGGTGGCGACGACGCCTGACTCGACGATCATCCACGAGACCGGCCACCAGTGGTGGTACGCCGTGGTGGCCAGCAACGAGTTCGAGGACGGCTGGATGGACGAAGGGCTCACCACCTGGGCCACCGCGCGGGTGATCGAAGAGACACGGCGGCCCAACATGCTGGCGGTGCGCACGTTCGGCACCTTCATCCCGTACACGCTCGACGTCGCGCTCTCGCGCGAGGTCAACGGCAACCGCATGCCGACCTACCGCCCCGACGCCGAGTCGGACGTACCGGCCACGCCCACCTTCCGCTACTGGCCGCGCTCGGCCAACGCGCAGACCTACGACAAGACGGCGCTCTGGATGCACACGCTCGAGCGCCATCTCGGCTGGCCGGTGCTGCAGCGCGTGATGGCGGCGTACTACGACCGCTGGAAGTTCCGGCACCCGCGGCCGCAGGATTTCTTCGACGTGGTCAACGAGGTCTCGGGGCAGGACCTGACCTGGTTCTTCGATCAGGTGGTGGGCGGCTCCAATACCTTCGATTACGCGGTGCAGGAGATGAAGAACGAAGCGGCTGGCGAGGGGCGCACGCGCGCCATCGTGGTGGCGCAGCGGCTCGGCGAAGCCACCTTCCCGGTGGACGTCGTGACGACGTTCGCCGACGGCCAGCAGGTGACCGAGCACTGGGACGGCAGGGATCGCCGCGCGGTCTACACCTACGAGCGCTCGTCGCGCGTGACGCGCGTCGAGATCGACCCCGGCCATGTGCTGCTGCTCGACGTCAACCGCACCAACAACTCCCGCACCACCCAGCCACGCGCCACGGCGGCGGCGCGGAAGTGGTCGCTCACCTGGATGGTGTGGCTGCAGGAGCTGATGATGACCGCGGGGTTCTTCGGCTGATGACGGCGCTGGCGAGCTGGATGGGCGGCTGGCGCCGCGTCGCGCAGACCGGCGGGCTGGTGCTCGGCGTGCACGCGCTCTCGTTCCTGCTCGCGCTGCCGCTGGCCCTCGCGCTGCGCGATCAGATCGCGGCGCAGCTCGGATCCAGCCTGGCGGCCGGCGCGGTGGCCGACGGCGTCAACAACGACTGGTGGGGCGAGTTCACGGCGCAGGCCAGCGGGCTCGGCGCCACCTTCACGCCGTCGATCATCGGCTTTGCGTCGACGCTCGACACGGTGAGCCGCGTGCTCGATGCCCGCTATCCACCGCCCTCGGTGATGTGGCTGCTCGGCGGCTATCTCGCGCTGTGGACCTTCCTGAGCGGCGGCATCCTCGACCGCTATGCCCGGCAGCGGCCGACGCGCGCGCACGGCTTCTTCAGCGCCAGCGGCCGATTGTTCTTCCGTCTCGCGCGGCTGACGGCGATGGCCGGGATCACGTACTGGCTGCTCTTCAAGTACGTGCATCCATGGCTGTTCCTCGACGTGCTGCGCGATCTGACGCGCGGCCTCGGCGTCGAGCGCACGTCGTTTCTGTGGCGGCTCCTCTTCTACGTGGTCTTCGGCACCGTCCTGCTGACGATCAATCTGGCAGTCGATTACGCTCGCATCCGTCTCGTGGTGGAGGATCGCCGGAGCGCGCTCGGCGCGCTGCGCGCCTCGCTCCGCTTCCTCTGGCGTCATCCGCTGCAGGTCACGGCGCTCTATGCGCTCAACGCCGCCGGGTTCGTGCTGCTGCTGGCGCTGTGGTCGGTCGCCGCGCCGGGCGTCTACGGCTCCGGCCTCGCGATGTGGACCGCGTTTGCCGCCGGCCAGCTGTATCTTCTCGGGCGGCTCGCCATCAAGCTGCACTTCCTCGCCTCGCAGACCGCGCTCTTCCAATCCCAGCTCGCGCACGCCAGCTACACCGCGGCGCCGGCGCCCGCGTGGCCCGAGTCGCCCGCCGCCGAACTGATCGCTCGCTGAACAATTCCCTACATCTGCCGCCACTTGACAGTCCGCGGCCGCGTAGTACACAGTCTTACTGTGCTATGTCAGTAGTACAGTTTGAAAGGCCGGCGTGATTTTCAGGCCCAATGCCGCATCGGGCGTGCCCATCTACCTGCAGCTGATGGAGCAGGTGAAGCACGCCATCGAGACGGGCGCCCTGCGGCCGGGCGATCAGCTGCCGGGCATCCGGCCGCTCGCGGAGGAGCTCGTGATCAATCCCAATACGGTTGCCAAGGCCTACCGCGAGCTCGAGCACGAGGGCGTGATCGAGCTGCGGCACGGGGCCGGCGCGTTCGTCAGCGGAGCTGCGCGCGAGAAGAAGCTCACCGACCGGCTGCGGGCCGGCCAGACCATCGTGGCGGCCGCCGTGGACAAGCTGCGGTCGCGCGGCGTCACGGAAGCCGAGATCCGCCGGCTGTTCGAGGCGGAGCTGACGCGGCTCACCGCCACCAAAGGAGACCAGCGTGTCTGACAGCTTCGTGATCGAGACCGCCGACCTGCGGAAACGCTACGACGGCGTCGAGGCGCTGCGTGGGCTGACGCTCGCCGTGCCGGCTGGATCGATCTGCGGGTTCCTCGGCCGCACGGGCAGCGGCAAGACCACGACCATCAAGGTGCTCCTGGGCATGGCGGCGCCGACCTCCGGCCGCGCCACGGTGTTCGGCCTCGCCGCCGACTCCCCGTCGGCGAGCGTCCAGATACGGCGCCGCACCGGGTTCGTGGGCGACGACAAGGGGCTCTACGATGCGATGACCGTCCGCGGGATGGTCCGCTACACGGCGTCGTTCTACCCGAAGTGGAGCCGCGAGATGGAGGAGCACTACCTCCGCCGGTTCGAGCTGCCGGCGGCGCGCGGCATCAAGACGCTGTCGCGCGGCATGCGCACGAAGCTGGCGATGCTGCTGGCCCTCTGCCGCGGCGCGGATCTCCTCGTCCTGGACGAGCCCACCACCGGGCTCGACCCGGCCGCCACCGAAGAGGTGCTGCAGGCGCTGGTCGGCCATGCGGCCGACCACGGCACCACGGTTTTCTTCTCCTCGCACCAGCTCGCCGACGTCGAGCAGATTGCCGACCACGTGGCGATCATCGACCGCGGCCGGATCGCGGTGGCTGGCGTGCTCGACGACCTGCGGCAGAACTACCGCCGCATCCAGCTCGTCTTCGACGGCGAGGCGCCGGACTACACGTTCCAGACGAAAGGCGTCGAGCGCGTCAAGCGCTCCGGCCGCGTGATGACGGTGCTGTCGAGCGCCGGCATCGACGGCGTGCTCGGAGAGGCGCGGGTGCTCAACCCGCTGTCCACCGACAGCGCGCCGGTCACGCTGAAGGACATTTTTCTCGACGCCGTCGCCGTGGAGGACTGAGCCATGCTCTGGCAGCACGCGTTTATCGAGACCCGATGGCGCTTCTGGAGCGGCCTGGTGTTGTTGACCCTCAGCGCCGCGCTCGTCGCGCTCGGCTACCCGCAGGTCGCCGCCACCGCCGCAGGACTCGCGCAACCGCCGGCGGGCAACACGGTGCTCGGCCGTGAAATCGCGGAGGCGCTGGAGATGGCCAAGCGCTTCGACAGCTACGTGTGGTCGCAGTGGTTCCAGAAGAACGGCGCGCAGCTGGGAGCGTTCTTCGCGGTGATCATCGGCACCGGCGGGCTGCTGTCACAGGGCGCCGCCGCACGGCTGTTCACGCTGTCGCTGCCGGTGTCCCGCCGGCAGCTGCTCGGCGCGCGGGCCGCCGCCGGCCTCGGCCAGGTGGCGTTCCTCAGCCTGGTGCCAGCGCTCGTCATCGTCGTCGTCTCACCGCTCATCGCGAAGAGCTTTCCGGTGCTCGACGCCTTGGCGTACGCGCTGTGCGCCTTTGCCGGCTGCGCGGTCTTCTTCAGCCTGGCCTTTTTCTTCTCGTCGATGTTCGGCAGCATGTGGCCCCCGGTAGTGCTGGCGCTCTGCGCCGGCGCGGCGCTGAGCGCGCTGGACCAGATCACCGGCGGCACGGGCGGGTTCAGCCTGCTCCAGATGATGCACGGCGAGTCGTACTACTACGGCCGCGGGCTGCCGTGGCCGACCCTGATGATCAGCGCCGGCGTGTCGGCGGCGCTCCTCTATGCCGGGACTCGCTTGATCGACCGGCAGGATTTCTAAGCACGATTCCATCGCGGACAAGGAGGCAGTCATGCGCGCTCTGCTCCTACCTGTTGCTGTCGCTCTCGCCGTGACCCTCGCGTCGCCGGCTCTCTCGCAGACCCCGGCCGATCCGAGCGGCCACTGGGAAGGCACCGTCACTGCGCCGATGGGCCAGATCGACTTCGAGGTAGACGTCGCGCGGGATGCTTCCGGAACACTGGTCGCCGTGTACGGCCAGAAGGCGACCGGCGCACGCGGCCTGCCGTTGACGGTCACCCTCACCGGCCGCACGCTCACGTTCGTGCTGTTCGGGGGCGGCGCCGGCGGCGGGGCGTTCAAGGGCGACATTCTGCCTGACGGCAAGACGATCAGCGGCGAGGCCAGCTCGCCGCTGGGCTCGGCGCCGTTCATGATGTATCGCACGGGCGAGGCGGTGATGCCGAAGCCGATCAAGAACACGGCGGTCAGCGCGGCGCTCGCAGGGCGCTGGACCGGCAGCCTCGACGTCGGCGGCACGCAGCTCGGGCTGATCCTGACCATCGCGAACCGCGCCGACGGCACCGCGTCGGTGCAGATCGGGCAGGCGGCGCAGCCCAACGCGCTGGTGGACGCGGCGCTGAAAGAGAACGGCACGGCGGTTTCGTTCGAGGTACCCGCGACGTCCGGGTCGTGGACCGGCACCCTCGACGGCGATGCGCTGACGGGCACCTGGACGCAGTCGCGCGGCTCGCTGCCGCTGACGTTCACGCGGGCGCGCTGACACACGTAGGGCCGCCTTGAGGCGGCCCGGGCCGTCAGTACCTGCCGTCGCCCGCGGCGTCGAGCGCGCCCTGCGCCGCGGTGAGGAGGAAGTGCCCGAAGAGCGTGATCGCCGCCGCGGCGGCGATCACCACGCCAGCCCGGTTGGGCAGGTACGCCACGAGGACGGCGGTTGCGGCACTACAGCTGGCGAAGTGAACGGCGGCCGGAATCCACTCGGCCCACATCTGGCGGCGCTCGCGTGCGACACGGGCCTGGAGACGCGTCCGAAACCCGCCATCGAGCGCGGGCGGCACGAGGTGACGCGCCAGGCCATCATCCAGACGAGTCAGAGCCTGCCGCAGGCGCCGGCACTCCTCACAACCCGCGAGGTGCGCGTCGACGCCACCCCGCAGGGCGGTGTCCACCGGCCAGTCGGGCATCTCCAGCAACGCCTCGCGAACGCGCGCACAGTCCATCGCGCTACTCCAGCATTCCCGCGAGCGCCTGGCGGGCCCGGTAGAGATGGCTCTTCACCGTGCCGACGGCGAGGCCGAGCCGGTCCGCGACTTCCTTCACGTCCCGCTCCTCGAAATAGTAAAGCGTGATGACCTGGCGCTGCATGTCGGACAGCCGCGACAGCAGGCGATCCCAATCGACGTCGCCGCCCGCGCACGCCGGCGCCGCGGGCTCGGTGACGGTCTCGAGCGAGTCGGTCCGCCGGTAGGACTCCGCCCGAATCGCGCTGAGGCAGGCGTTGCGCGCGATGGCGTAGAGCCACGTGGACACGAGCGCGCGTCCGTCGTAGGACGGCAGCGCCCGCCAGACCTTCAGGAAGATGTCCTGCGTCACCTCTTCCGCCCGCCCCGAGTCCCTCAGCATCGCGGCCGCCATGCGGAAAACCTTGTGCTGGTACGCCTCGACCAGACGCTGCAGGGCCTCGTCGAACATCCGCCGCTGGAGCAGCTGCTGGATGTCGTCCTGCATCTCCCGCATTGGACCCGCGACGGCGGCGGGCGGTTGCACCGCCTCTCCGGCGGCGGAGATGCAACCGCGCGGGCCCGCGGCGAGTAGAAACGTCCAGGTCGAGGTCATGCCGTGAGCCACCCGCTCTCCCTCATTGCCACTGCTCTTGTCGTGCTGCTGGTGGCCTATCTGTTCCAGCTCTGGACTCGCCACCAGCGCCGGCTCATGATCCACCAGGAACGCCTGGCGGCGCTCGAAAAAGGCGTCGAGGTGCCGCCCCTGGTCGAACAGGAGATTCGGCGCGGCAGCTGGAATGTCCAGCGCCTGCTGCTGCTGGCCGGACTGTGCTGGATTTCGGTAGGTGTCGCGCTGCTCATGACGCTCAACGAGCTGGCCGGCGGAGATCTCTCGTTTCCGATCGGCGTCGAAGCATCGGGATTCACCTGGGCCTCAGTCCACGTGCGTTCGGGCCTGCGCCCGCTGGCCCTCGCGCCGATCGGCATCGGGATTTCACACATCGTCGTCTACTTCGTCGGACGTCGGCGGGAGGGAGCGTGAAGGCCCTCTTCATCACGATTGTCGCGATCGTGATGGCGTCTACGGGCGCGCTCGTGGGGCAGCAGCCCGAGGCACCGTCGTTCGACGCCGTGTCGATCAAGATCAACCGCTCGGGCGCGCAGGGCGGCGCCAGCCGCGCGCAGCCGGGCCGCTACGTGGGCGTCAACGTCACGCTGATGCGCCTGATCCGGCTGGCCTACCGCCCGATCGAGGAGTTCGACGGCGGGCCCGAATGGAAGGATCGCGACCACTTCGACGTGGAGGCGGCCACGAGCGCCAACGCGTCGCAGCCGCAGATGCTGGCGATGATGCGCGCGATGCTGGCCGACCGGTTCAAGCTGCGCGCGCACACCGAGACGCGCGCGCTCCCGGTCTACGAACTGCGGGTGGCGCGGCCCGATGGCCGTCTGGGACCGTCGCTTACCCGCGTCGCCGACGCATGCCCGCCGCCCACGCCGCCCGGCACCCAGCCCGCCGCGGCCGGGACCGCGCCGCCGGTCCGCTGCGGCTTCACGGTGCAGGACGGCGTGCTGAAGGGCATGGGCACGCTGTCCATGATTGCGTCGGAGCTTACAGTCGCGGGACGACGCACGATCGATGGGACCGGGCTCGCCGGCGTCTACAGCATCGACCTGCGCTGGTCGCCCGACAACGGCGCGGGCCTGCCGGCCGACGCGCCGCCGGAAGTCTTCACTGCCGCCCGCGAGCAGCTCGGGCTGCGTCTGCAGGCGGCCACGGCACCCACCGAGGTGCTGGTGATCGAATCGGCCGAGCGGCCAGAGGAAAACTAAGACGGCGGGGCTGGAGCCCGCCCTACGGTACGACGCGGAAGGCCGTAGTGCGTGTCGCGTCGCCGGCCTTGACCTCTACCGCGTAGTCGCCTGGTGCGAGCGGCGCCAGCGTGAGGTCCACGACAATCCAGCGCACGCCGGCCTCGTCGCGCGCGCTCACCTGCAGCGGCACCGCCATCGCCTGGCCCGCCCGATCGAGGAGCGTCGCGGCCGGCGCCGCGGTGGCGGCGGTGGCAAACTCGAGGCGCAGCCGATCGGTCCGCGACGCGCGCGGGTCGGCGTTCCGGAAGTACGTGAGCCCGGTGGCGGGGCGGCGCCGCCACACGACGGCGTCGCCAATCGGCGGCGGCTCGCCCCCGATCGTGACGCGCGCCGTCTCATCGATCGTCGCGCCCGCCGCGCCCTTGGCGCGCACGCGAATCGCGTAGTCGCCCGGGATGAGCCCGCCGGTCTCGGGCACCTGCACGGCAAATCCGCCATCGGCGCCCAGCGGCACCGCGGCCGTCAGCACCGTGCGGCCATCGCTCCCGCGCACCGCGACGTCGGCCGTCGCGCTCTTGCCCCACTCCGGGCCGCGGCGCGTCGCATCGTCGAGCGTGCCCACCAGCCAGAACGCACCCTGCCCTGCCGCGGCGGGCAGCGCATAGGCTGATGCGCGCAGCCGCAGCTCGGCGCGCGGGTTGAACGCCATCGCGTTGAGCGCGGTGAGCACCGCCCCTTGCGCCGGCGGCACGACCGGCGCCGCGGCGGCGCCGCTGATCGTCGTCGGAACGTCCTTCGCGGTCAGAGCGCGGTAGCCACGCCGGAATCGCGTCTGCACGCCGGGCCGCGACAGGCGCACGTTGATCGACCGGAACCTGCCATCGAGCTTCGAGTTGGTGGACGCATACGTCAGCAGGTAGTACGACGACATGTCGTCCACCACCCGCTTCAACAGAGGCGTGACGTTGTTGGTGTTGACGATCGACACGCCGTCGGTCATGTCGGCGAGCAGCCGCAAGCCGTTCTGCCGGTTGCGGAGATTGGCCGCGTCCTCCCGCAGCCCCGGCGGCGGCTCGGGGCCGATGTCCGAGTCGAAGACGGCGAGCCCCTGAGCCCCGACCGGATAGAACGTGACGTTCACGCGGTTGGCCGTCTCGGCCATCCGGAGCAGGCGATCCGAGTTGTCCATGGTGGCGAGCGTGGCGCGATCGGCCTCGCACTTGGCGCGATCGGTCACCGCGGACCGCTGGTCGCGCGTGCCGCGATCCACGATCGGTGGCCTCGCGATGATAGGCCCGCTATTGTTGCTCTCGAGCGGCCGGGCCAGATTGGGGTCAGGGCCGTACTCGAGCCAGCCTTCGCTGACGGCAAACACCGCTTTCCGTTCGTCTCTCAGTCCACCCAGATACACGACGAGATCGTCGAGCGCATCGAGGGAGAGCTTTTCGCGGCGCCGGGCCTTCATGGCACGGACGATGTCCGGGGGATCGAAGGCGTAGCAGGCCTCGTAGGTATCCTCGTCCGGATCGTTGTCGACAAGGCGGCCCCGCCGGCCCCAGTTGTTGACGTCGAGAAGCCGTGAGATGACCGTCGTGCGGCGGCCAAGCGTCACGTCGCGGGCCGACATCTCGGGGGTCATCAGCCCCACGAGGTCGTCCTGCCCCACCACGCGATCGATGAACTGCTGCAGCGCGCCCTGCAGGCGCGCCGCGTTGCCGAATCCGGTGTGATAGGTATCGAGGAAGATGACGAAGATGCGGGCGCGCGGATCGGCCGCCATTTGCCGGCTCTCCGCCACGCTGTTCGGCTCGGCGCGCAGCTCCTGCGAGACCGGCGGCCGCACGACGACCCGTTCGAACGAGTCGATCGTCTGCTTGACGCCGTCCTCGAAGACGTCGACCTCGGCCGCCTTGAGGTCGTCTACCGTGCCGCCCTCGCGGAGGGCATAGAGATCGACCCGCACCACGTTGGTGCCGCCGCGGAACGTGGGCTGCTGCGGCTGGCCGCCGGCGGGACTCTGCGCGGACGCCAGGGCCCCGGCCGCAATCGCGGCCACCACCGCCAGACACGGCCGACGAATGCATTCCATCCGCACCCTCCCTACTCCGCCCACTCTGCCCACTCTGCCCAGGTTCAGCGCAGCACCGGCTCGTCTTCGTGGCCGTGCGAGGCCATCTGCCGCAGCACCATCTCCGCGTAGACCCCGCCGGCCGCCATCAGCTCGGCGTGGGTGCCGCGCTCGATGATACGGCCGTCTTCCATCAAAAGGATCAGATCCGCGCGGCGGATGGTGGACAGCCGATGGGCGATGACGAACGTCGTCCGCCCGGCCAGCAGCGTGGCCATCGAGGCCTGAATGAGCTGCTCGCTCTCGGTGTCGAGGTTGCTCGTGGCCTCGTCGAGAATCAGGATCTGCGGCGACGCCAGCAGCGCCCGCGCGATCGCCAGCCGCTGCTGCTGCCCGCCGGACAGCTTCACGCCCCGCTCGCCCACGAACGTCTCGTAGCCCTCGGGCAGCCGCTCGATGAACTCGTGCGCGTTGGCCCGCCGCGCCGCGTCCTCCACCTCGGCGTCGCTCGCGTCGTGGCGGCCGTAGGCGATGTTGTCGCGCACCGAGCCGTCGAACAGGAAGACGTCCTGCTGCACGAGCGCGAGCAGGTTGCGGTAGGTCGCCAGCCGGAGATCGCGGATGTCCTCGCCGTTGAGCAGCAGGCGGCCCCGCGTCGGGTCGTGGAACCGCGCCACGAGATCGGTCACGGTGGTCTTGCCGGCGCCGCTGCGGCCTACCAGCGCCACCACCGAGCCGCCGGGCACCGTCACGTCGAAGTCGCGCACCACCGGCCGGTCCGGACGGTACTCGAACTCCACGTCCTCGAAGCGCAGCTCGCGCACGATCGCCGGCGCGTCATGCGCGCCCGGGCGATCCGGTTTGTCGCGCTCGAGCGACAGCACCTCGAACACGCGTTCCATCGCCGCCAGCGACCGCTGCAGCTCCGAGAAGGAGTTCACGATGCTCCACACCGGATTGAGCAGCAGGAACGTGTACCACTGGAACGCCATGATGTCGCCGATCGAGGCGCGGCCCTGCAGGTTGAGATACCCGCCGTACCAGACGATCACCACGTTCACGCCGCCGAGCAGCAGGCCCCACGACGTCCATATGATCAGCTCGCGCCGGTGGGCGAACAGCTCCTTGCGCAACACCGCGTGGCGGCCGTGCATGTAGTCGCGCAGCTCGCGGATCTCGCGGCCGAACGCCCGCACGACGCGGATGCCCGAGAACGTTTCGCCGACGCGGCCGTCGATCTCCTCGGCGTCCTTGCGCAGCGACCGGTAGATGGGACGGACGCGGCGCGCCGACGCGAAGCTGATGAGCATCACGCCGGGGATGATGGCGAGCGCCGTCAGCGCCAGCTGCCAGTTGAGCGAGAACAGGATGACGATGGCGATGAGCAGGCGCACGACCGCGATGGCCGGCGACACGACCGCCATTTGCAGCAGGCCGGTGGTGGTGTCCACGTCGCCCGTGATGCGCGACAGGATGCCACCGGTCTTCATGTCCCACAGCCGCGGCAGCGGCAGGTGCAGCAGGCGGTGGAAGAGCGCCCGGCGCAGCGACAGCATGACGCGCGTGTTGAGCAGACGCTGCCGGTATTGCTTCGATATGTTGAGCACCTGCTCGGAGACAACCAGGAGCAGGAACAGCCCGCCGATGACGTTCAGCCGCCGCAGGCGCGCCGCCGCGTCGAGCGACGAGTCGAGCAGCACGCCGTCGATGATGGCGCGCATGAAGAGCGGCTGCACCATCTCGAGCCCCGCCACCATGAGGGCGAGGGCGAACACGGCCGCGACGCCGTAGCGGTGCGGCCACAGCCAGCGGAGATACTCGCGCGCGTACTGGCGCCGCGAGCCGCCGAACAGGCGGCTCAGCGCCCAGCCGGTGACGGCCTCGGGCGCCGGCGTCTCGGCCGGCGCGGGCGCGAGGGCGCCGACGCGCGCCTGCGTGTCCTCGTCGAGCCGCCCGGCCCGATAGTCCGAGACGAAGCGGCGATAGCGATCGCGTGAAGTGCGCGCGCGAGGCGCGCGAGGTGTGTCGGTGGGCGTGGCCATCGTCGTCGGGGCGGGCGGTGGCCCGCCCGCGTCTACCAATATCCGATCATGCGGCCGGCGCCAACGGCGGTGAGCCAGGCAGCCAGCGAGATCGCGCCGCCGATCGCCAGCGTTTGCCGATCGGCCGGCGTCGGCTCCCGGCGGCCCATCGTCTTCCACGCGGGGCGCGAGCTGACCACGGCCACGTTCGCGAGCGCCACCGCAAGCGCCGCGAACTTGATGAGCAGGAACGGATTGTCGCTGTACTCAGTGGCGTTGGTCGCAAGGAGCGCCGGGCCCGTGAGGGCGGCAATCACGAAGCCGGTCGTCGCCACCGGCACGGTGGGGCCGGCAATCGACGGAAGCGGCACCGTGCGCCACAGGCCGAGCAGCCGCAGGTCGAGCACGAGCACGGCGCCAAAGAGCGTCGAAACGCCGAGGATGTGGCCGAGGTTGACGACGCCGTAGGTCCAGACGCCAGACGTCCGCATGGCGTGGCCGAGCATCGAGCTCTCGAGCCACGCCAGCAGGTCCTGCACGTCTCTCGGAACGGCGTGCTACCGGTTCGGGTACACGGCGAACGTCTTGCCGTTAAACGTCACCCGTTCGGTCTTCACTTCGAAGCGCTTGGGATCGCTGTTGCGATGGCCGTGGATGGTCACCTGGGCGCCGACGGGAATGGCCTTTTCGTTCAGCCCCGCCGCCGACGTTCGGGCCGGCGGCGCCAGCGTGATCTCCCACACCTGCCCCTGCGCGCGGACTTTCATGGTGGCGTGCGGGCCGGCAAGACTGACGACCTCCTCCACGGTGCCATTGAGCTGGATCTCGTCCTGCGCCTGGCCTCCCCAGCCGTGATGCGCCGCAGCCGGGAGGGCGGCCATCACGAACGCCGCCAACGTCATCGATACCGAACGTCGGATCTGCATGTGCTCCTCCTGTTCGGGGGATGGGGTAAGTAAACGGCTCCGGCCAGTGTACCTCGCCTGGATATAGAGTTGAGCCGCTCGCGGCTGGCTCGGCCGCGCCCCGCAACTTCGCCGCCCGGGGGTCCGTCTAAGGGTCACGTAACCGTCGAAGGAGGCTCCATGACCGCTCGCGCCCGCCTGCTCGCCTGCCTGCTGCCCGTGGCCCTTGCCGGTTCCGGGTGCGACGTCGGGATTTCGGCCGTCGGCATCGAGGGCCGGTTCGACCGGGACCTCACGGTAACGGGACCGCTCGAGCTCGAGGTGACGAGCGGCTCCGGCGACATCTACGTCCGCACCGGTCCGGCCGGCACCGTGCGCGTGCACGGGCGGATAAAGGCACACGGTGGCTGGGTGAGCTTCAGCGGCCAGAGCGCCCAGGACCTCATTCGTGAGATCGAAAAAGCCCCGCCCATCGAGCAGATGGGCAACCATGTCCAGGTTGGGACACGGCGCTCCAACAACGGCTGGAACGGCGTGTCGATCAGCTACGAGATCATCGTGCCCGCCAACACCCGTGTGACGTCGCGCACCGGGTCGGGCGATCTCGAAGTGGCCGATGTGACCGGTCCGGTCGAAGCGTCAACCGGCTCCGGCGACATCCGCGTCGGCCGCGTTCAAGAAGAGGTCACGGCGCGCACGGGGTCAGGTGACATCGAGCTGGCCGGCGCCGCCGCCGCGCGAACGTCCACCGGCAGCGGCAACGTGACCGCCATGGCAGTCCGTGGCGATCTCGAGGCGCGTTCGGGCAGCGGCGACATCATCGTCAGCCAGGAGGGCAAGGGCGCGGTGGAGGTGTCCACCGGATCCGGCGACGTCGAGCTCACCGGCATCACGGGTCCGCTGCGGGTGCGGGCGTCCAGCGGCGACATCCAGCTGGAGGGCACGCCGGCGTCCAATTGGGAAGTGAGCGCCTCTTCGGGCGATGTGCGCCTGCGCCTGCCGGCGAAGGGCGGCATGGATCTCGATCTGCGCAGCAGCTCCGGCCGCATCGAGACCACCGTTCCGATCACGATCACCGGATCGCAGTCGCGGCGCGAGCTCAGAGGCCAGCTGCGCGGCGGCGGGCCGCTCGTGCACGTGACCACCTCGTCGGGCGCGATCGTCGTTCAATAGCGCGGTTCGCGATTTCATTTCACGGCCCAGAGTTTCCCTGGGTTCACGCGCCGGCGCGGAAGCTCTGTGCACGCGCGCGCGATTGTCGAAGGTCGCCACGCTACAATCGCGCTGTGGCGACGTCGAGCTATCCTGCAATGGCTCCGGAGCTGGAGGAGTTCAGAGCGCAGTTCGAAGTGCTCTCGGAGGACGCGGGCTCGCTCGTCACACCGCTCAGCGACGCGCAGTTCATGTGGAGCCCGTCACCCGACGTCTGGTCGGTGGGCCAGTGCGTCGAGCATCTCAACGTCACCGCGCGCGCCTATCTGCCGGCGCTCGACGAAGGCATCGCGTCGGCCATCCGCTCCGGCGTCTACGGCACGGGGCCCTTCACCTATAACGTGCTCGGCCGCCTGATGGTGCGGTCGATGGAGCCGCCGCCGTTCTGGCGCTTCAAGGCGCCGGCGATCTTCAGGCCGCCGGCGTCGCCGCAGACGCAGCGCTCGCGTTCCGAGATCATGGCCGGGTTCCGCGGCTATCAGGTGCAATACGTCGACCGGCTGCGGCAGGCCAACGGCGTGGATCTCGGGAAGGCGAAGGTGGTGTCGCCCGCCAACCGGCTGCTCCACATCTCGCTCGGATCGGGCTTCGCGCTGCAGATTGCCCACGAGCGGCGCCACCTCTGGCAGGCACGCCAGCTGGTGTCGCGCGCCGACTTCCCAAAAAACTGAAGGCGGGCAGGGCGGACGGGGCCGCGCTTGGCGCGGTGAGGCGGGTAAGAGCGCCATAATGAAGCGTGCTCGCCCTGCGGCTCGTCTACGTCCTTGCGCTGGCCGTCTGGCTCGGGGGCATGACGATCCTCGGAGCCGTCGTGGCGCCCACCATCTTCCAGACGCTGCAGTCGGCCGACGCCGGCTCGGGCCGCGCGATGGCCGGGCTCGCCTTCGGCGCCATCCTCACCCGCTTCCACTACATCGCCTACGGCTGCGGCGTCCTGCTCCTGGTGATGCTGATCATCATCGCGGTGCTCGGCCCGCGGCCGAAGCACTTCGCCATCCGCTGCGGCATCGTGGTTGGGATGCTGCTGATCGCGGCGTACTCGGGCGTGGTGGTGCTCGGGGAGATCGACGCGATTCAGCGCGAAGTGGGCACGCTGCCGTCGCAGCTGCCGGAGAGCGATCCGCGGCGGGTGCGCTTCAACGAGCTGCACCAGCTGTCGACGCGGCTGATGATGGTGGACCTGATCGGGGCGCTCGCGCTGCTCTACTGGGAAGCGCGCGAGTAGAGCCATGGCGCGGCACGACATCACGCTGATTGCCGGCGACGGTATCGGTCCGGAGGTCACCGGCGCCGTCGTCACCATCCTCGAGGCGGCGGGCCTGCAGGCGGACTGGGACGCGCAGGTCGCCGGCGTGCTCGCGCTCGAGCGCCACGGCGAGACGCTGCCGACGGCGCTCCTCGACTCCGTCCGGCGGACGAAGGTGGCGCTCAAGGGTCCGGTCACGACGCCCGTCGGCGGCGGCTTCACGAGCGTGAACGTGGGGCTGCGCAAGGCCCTGAACCTCTTCGCCAATCTGCGCCCGGTATGGAACCTCGCCGGCGTGCCGTCGCGCTACACGGGCGTCGATCTCGTGATCGTGCGCGAGAACACCGAGGACCTCTATGCCGGCCTCGAGCACGAGGTGGTGCCCGGCGTCGTGGAGAGCCTGAAGATCATCACCGCCGAGGCGTCCACCCGGATCGCGCGGTTCGCCTTCGAGCACGCGCGGCGGCACGGTCGCCGGCGGGTGACGGCGGTGCACAAGGCCAACATCATGAAGATGAGCGACGGCCTCTTCCTGCGCTCGGTGCGCGAGGTGGCCGCGCAATATCCCGACATCACGTGCGACGACCGGATCGTGGACAACGCCTGCATGCAGCTCGTGGTCAACCCAGCGCAGTTCGACGTGCTGCTGCTGCCCAATCTGTACGGCGACATCGTCTCGGACCTTTGCGCCGGCCTCGTGGGCGGGCTCGGCGTGGTACCAGGGGCGAACCTGGGCACGGAGATCGGCGTGTTCGAGGCCGTGCACGGCAGCGCGCCCGACATCGCCGGCAAAGGCGTGGCCAATCCGACGGCGCTGCTGCTCTCGGGGCTGCTGATGCTGCGGCACATCGGCGAGCACGGGATCGCCGATCGCATCGCGCGCGCCCTGGGCGCCGTACTCGCCGACGATCAGATCCGGACGCGCGATCTCGGGGGCAGCGCCAGCACCGCGGAGTTCACCAGCGCCGTCTGCCGGCGACTGGCCGCCTGAGCGGGTGGTATAGTCAGGGCTGCTGATGCTCGACGAGATCACCAGGGCCGTGCTCTCCCGCGAAGAGGTGTCGCGATACCTCGACGGCACCAAGGGCGAGCGGGGCGACGAGGTGCGGGCCCGCATCCAGGGGTACCTCGAGGAGCTGAAGACCACCCAGCGCTATTCGTTCTACAAGGCGCTGAGGCACCCCCTCTATCCGATCCTCCGCAAGATCGACCGCGTCGGCGAGCACGTCGAGAACGTGAAGAGCGCCGCGCGCGGCGGACGCATCGTCTACGCCTCCAACCACCGCAGCCACTGCGACTACCTGATCGAGCTGCTGGTCCTCGACGAGAACGGCGTACGCCCGCCGATCATCGCCGCGGGCATCAACCTGTTCGGCGGGCCGCTCGGCCTGCTGCACCGGCACGTCACCGGCGCGATTCCCATCCGCCGCAACAGCCGTGACCCGCTGTACCTGATCACGCTCAAGGCCTACGTGGCGGAGCTGCTGCGCAAGCACGACTTCTTCTTCTATCCGGAAGGCGGGCGCAGCTACAACGGCCAGTTGAAGAGCCCGAAGACCGGCCTGATGCAGGCGGCGCTGCAGGCCGAGCACTCGCGGCTGGTGCTCATGCCGGTGGCGGTGTCGTACGACCTCGTCCTCGAGGACCGCATCCTGGCGCGGCAGGGCGTCAAGCGCGCCCAGCGGCCGTTCAGCCGCGAGCTGGCCGAGATGGTGCGTTACGCCGTCGGCTACCGATCGCGCGCCTTCGTCACCTTCGGACAGCCGATACCGCTCGGCGGCGTCGAGGCCGAATCGCGCCGTGCGGTGCTCGACCTGAGCCACACGGTGATGGCGACGATCGGGCGGCTTTACAAGGTGCTGCCGCCGACGGTGATTGCCGCGGCCATGCGGCCGTCGATCACGCGGAAGGAGCTCGAGAACCGTGCCGACGCCATCCTCGATACGCTGCGCGCCTGCGGCGCCAACCTTGGCGTCTCGAGCGGGGAAGAAGCGGCCGACCGGGCCATCGAACCGCTCGAAGCCCGTGGCATCATTGCCGTAGCGGGAGGCCGCGTGCGGGTGCGCGAGCGCAACGTGCTCCGTTACTACGCACGCGGGATCGACCACCTGCTCGCGTCTCCGTCGCGCCACACTCATTGACGGCCGGGCGTAGAACGCGGCCGCTTCGTGGTGCGGTGATGTCGTGATAGACGCCGTTCAAAAGGGATTCTTCAACCTCCTCTCGCAGAGCGCGCTCCTCAAGCGACTCGCGTCGCGCTACGGCATGGCGTCGCCCGACAGCTTCGCGCGCCGCTTCATCGCCGGCGAGACCGTGGAGGAAGCGATCGAGGTCGCGCGCACGCTGCAGGCGAAGGGGTTCGACCTCACGCTCGACTACCTGGGTGAGAGCGTCCGCACCCACCAGGAAGCCGACTCCGCCGCCCGCGAGTACGTACACCTGATCGACGTGCTGAGGCAGTCGGGCATCGAGCGCAACATCTCGCTGAAGCTGACGCAGCTCGGAGCCGGCGTCGATCGCGCCACGTGCGTCGACAACCTGCGCCGCATCCTCGAAGCCGCCGACCGCCACGAGTTCTTCGTGCGCATCGACATGGAGAGCTCGGCGTACACCGATCTCACGCTCGACATCTTCGAAAACCTGTGGAACCGCGGCCACCACAATCTCGGCGTCGTCATCCAGGCGGCGCTGAAACGCAGCGAGGCCGACGTGGCGCGGGTCATTGCGCTTGGCGGGCGCATCCGCCTGGTCAAAGGGGCCTACAAGGAGCCGCCCGACGTGGCCTATGCGCGCAAGGCCGACGTGGACGCCGCGTTCGTGCGCCTGACGCAGCAGCTGCTCGATTCGGGCGAGTACCCGGCCATCGCGACCCACGACCCGAAGATGATCGACGCGACGCTGCACCACGCCGAAGCGCGCGGCCTGTTGCCGTCGCGATACGAGTTCCAGATGCTCTATGGCGTCCGGCGCGACCTGCAGCGCGCGCTGTCGGCCGACGGTTACCGCGTTCGGGTATACGTCCCTTTCGGCCGTGAGTGGTTCCCGTACTTCATGCGGCGCCTTGGCGAACGGCCCGCGAATGTAGCGTTTGTCATTCGTGCCATGGTCCGCGATCGCGGCGCGCAATAAGGCACAGCTCCAGCCTCCGGGGCTCTCCCGCTCAGCTTCGCCAATGGTCAACCTGCACGGCGACTATTGGTTCGATTTCCGGCACTCACTCGTTGATACAAGAAATGCACAGGTTCGCACTTCACGACGCGGCGCCGCGTAAAGGACTGGCGCGACACCGGGTTGCGGGCGTGGCGTCAAAAGATCGCGTACCTATCTGAATGACGGATTTGAACGCGGTGCACGGTTCGGCAGCACGATCGAGTTGGCACGTCCGAGTAAGTCGCGCGGCGACAGACCCTTGCGGCGAAAAGGCATGTCCGTGGCACCTCTCTTGAAATAGAAAGTGCTGAATCGGATCCGCGTGACTGCTCGAGGGGACAGCGCGGAAGCCGCGAAGGACAAATTTCAGAGGAAGGAACAATGACTAGCGACGGGCTTCTCTCCCAGATGACGTTGAAGATTCGACAGGGGCTGTGCGGCCTCCATGGACACGACTCCCTGATGCACTTCGACAAGGGCCACATCTCGCTGCTGTGCACGTCCTGCGGCCATCAGTCGCCCGGGTGGGAATTCGGAGGCGCCGCCGCGCGGCGCACGTCGGCTCCTCTCGTCACCTCCACGCCGGCCAAAGCCGCCGTGGTGATGCCCTTCGTCAGCGCCCGCAAGGTCGCGTAGGGCGGCTGCGCCTAGACCTTCCCGGTGAACGCGCGCGCGAGCTCCACGAGCGCGTCGCGGCACCGGCACACGTCTTCGACGATTACATATTCCTCGGTGCTGTGAAGGCCTGCTCCGCCAGGTCCAAACAGCACCGCCGGGATCCCTGCGCCGCCGAGAATCGCGGCGTCGGTCCAGAACGTCATGCCGGCCAGGCGCGGCGCCGCGCCGGCGGCCGTCGCGGCTCGCACCAGATCGCCGGGCAGCGGCGAGGCCGGATCGATTTCGTAGGCGTCGCGGCCGAAGGCCGCCTTGGCCTCCGCGTCGAACTCGGGATCGGCGGCGCGCAACGTGTCGAGAATGGCCGTCACCTCGGTGTGCGCCGCCGTGATCGGCTCGCCCGGCAGCGCGCGGCGCTCGAACTCCAGCCAGGCCCGATCGGGATAGCTGCTCAACTCGCGCCCGCCGTGAATCAACGACGCGTGCAGCGACGCGGTGCCGAGGAGTGGATGCGCCGGTCCTGCCTGCAGCCGGCGATCGAGCGCTTCCAGCCCCGCCAGGACGCGGCCCATGCGCAGGATGGCGTCCCGCCCCTCGCGCGGGCGGCTGCCGTGCGCCGCGCGGCCGCGCGTCTCGACGCTCACCCATTGAAAGCCCTTGTGCGCGACGGCCACGTCGAGCCCGGTGGGCTCGGTGACCACGGCCCCGTCGGCCCGATGCGTGGTGACGAGCGCGTCGGCGCCGACGCTCGAATGTTCTTCATCCACGACCGCCGCCACGATCAGGCGTCCGGCCGCCAGCCCGCCGCCGTTGGCGAGCGTGCGCGCCGCCGACAGCATGGCGGCGATGCCGCCCTTCATGTCCTGCGCGCCGCGCCCATAGAGGCGCCCGTCGCGGAGCTCGGGGTCGAACGGACGCGCCATGCCGGCCACGCCCACGGTGTCGGTGTGGCCGCAGAGCATGAGCGTGCGTCCCGGCCCACGGCCCGCGAGCGTCCCGATCACGTTGGGGCGCCCGGGCGCGGCCTCGTGAATCTCGACCGCCAGGCCGGAGGCGCGCATCTCGTCGGCGACGCGCCGGGCCATGGCGAGCTCTCCCGCGGCGCCCGGCACGAGCGACGGGTTCACCGAGTCGATCGCCACGAGATCGCGCAGCAGCGCGATGACAGGATCGGTGTGGAGCGGCACGGTTCGTAGTTGCGGGTCTTCAGACCCGCCAGCAAGTGCTGTAGTACAACACGACTCACGTGAGCGACGGGAACTCTCCGAGAATGCCGCCGATCGACGCGGCGGTGCGGTTGGCCGAGGCCGTGCGCGAGGCGGGCGGCCGCGCCCTCGTGGTCGGCGGCTGGGTGCGGGACCGTGTGCGCGGCGTCTCCTCGACGGAGCTCGACGTCGAGGTGTTCGGCCTGCCGCAGGACCGGCTGGCCGCCGTCCTCGGCACGCTCGGACGGGTGGAGGCCGTCGGGCAGAGCTTTCCCGTCTACAAGCTGACCGGTCTGTCGCAGGACGACGTGGACGTGGCGCTCCCCCGGCGCGAGTCGAAGCGCGGGCGCGGGCACAAGGGCTTCGAGGTGCAGGGCGATCCGGAGATGTCGATCGTCGAGGCGGCACGGCGGCGCGACTTCACCGTCAACGCCATCGCCTGGGACCCGCTGACGGACGTCTACGAGGACCCGTGCGACGGCCGCGGCGATCTGGCGCGGGGGATCCTGCGCGCGGTCGACCCCACGACGTTTGGCGACGACAGCCTGCGCGTGCTGCGCGCGGTGCAGTTCGCGGCGCGCTTCGAGTTCCGCCTCGACGACGCGACGGCGGCGCTGTGCCGGGCCATTCCTGTCGACGATCTGCCCGCCGAGCGCGTGTGGGGCGAAATCGAGAAGCTGCTGCTCCAGGCCGCGCGCCCGTCGATCGGGCTCGCGCTCGCCCTCGACCTCGGCGTAGTGGAGCGGCTGCTCCCCGAGCTCATGCCGCTCGTCGGCTGCGAGCAGGAGCCCGAGTGGCATCCCGAGGGCGACGTGTGGGTGCACACGCTGCTGGTGGTGGACCAGGCCACGGCGCAGAGCCGGGACCTCGATCGGCCGCAGCGCACGGCGGTGATGCTGGGCGCGGTGTGCCACGACCTCGGCAAGCCGGCCACGACGGCGTTCATCGACGGCCGCATCCGGTCGCCCGATCACGAGCAGGCTGGAGTCGAGCCCACGCTGCGGCTGCTCGATCGGCTCAACGTGCACTCGATCGGCGGCTACGACGTACGCGGCCAGGTGGCCGGCCTCGTCGCCCACCACCTGAAGCCCGGCATGTTCCACAAGGCGGGGAACGTGGGCGACGGCGCATTCCGGCGGCTGGCGCAGAAGGTGGATCTGGAGCTGCTCGCGCGTCTCGCGCGCGCCGACTGTCTCGGGCGCACACCCGGTGTCTTCGACTGCAGCGCGATGGATTGGTTCATCGAACGCGCACGGCGCGTCGGCGTGACGCCGCCCGCTCCGTTGCTGCTCGGCCGGCACGTGCTGGCACTGGGCGTCGCGCCGGGGCCACGTGTCGGCGAGATCGTGAAAGCGGTCTACGAGCGCCAGCTCGATGGCGAGATCACCACCGTCGACGACGCCATCGCCGCCGCGCGGTCACTTGTGGCCGCCGGTCTTTAGACGCCTCAACGAAGGCCTCTACTGCCCGTCGCATCCGAGTCGGGAGTCTGTACCGGGGCGGAACTTACTCTGGAGACCTCCGGACTCATGCCCGCGCTGGCGGCCCACCCAGGCCGGATCCTTCGGTTCGGCGGCGGCGCGTGCCGAGGTGCTGTTCTTGCACAACGCCCGACATGCCCGGGCGCCGCCTGCTCGTATTCCGCCTGCTCGTACTCTGCCTGGTGTTCCCGATCCTG
>DASRPM010000096.1:0-9050 GCA_035646375.1 Vicinamibacterales bacterium | reverse complement strand
CGCATGAACGCCGCGCTCAGCGGCAAGGCCGCGCCTGACTTGAGCGTCACGACGCTCGACGGCGCCACCGTCTCGCTGGCGTCGCTCAAGGGAAAGACTGTCCTGCTCGACTTCTGGGCCACCTGGTGCCCGCCGTGCCGTGTGGACGCTCCCGCCCTCGAGAAGCTGCACAAAACGTACGGCTCACAACTCGCCGTCGTCGGCATCTCGGTGAACGAGACGCGCGAGGTCGTCGAGGCGTTCCTGAAGAAGAACCCGCATTCGTTCCCGATCGCGCTGTCGTCGGAAAACGATCTCCCCAGGCCGTACGAAGTGGCGGTCTTCCCGACCTACATCATCCTGGACGCCGAAGGAAACTTCGAGGCGGCCGTCGAAGGCGACAAGGGCTTCGACGGCCTTCGGAGCCGGCTGAGGAAGGCCGGCCTCGACGTGGACTAGGCGGCGGCCTGCGCGCTGCGGAACTCCTCGTTCAGCCGGGCGACGTTGCCCGTGATCGAGTGGAGCGACGGTGACCAGCCGAGCGCGCGGGCCCGGGGGCTGCGCACCACCTGGTCGAGCGCCACCGCGTCGGCGTACGGTCCGAGCTTGAGCCGTGCCTCCGGCAGCGGCATGTGACGCACATCCGGGCGGCTGCGGGCGTGGCGGGCGATGGCCTCGACGATGTCGTCCACCCGCTCGTCGGCGTGGTCGGTGGCGTGAAACACGCCTTCCGCCTCGCCGTGGGTAGCCAGCCGCACGTACAGCTCCGCCAGGTCGCGGTCGTAGATCGACGGCCACCGGTTCGAGCCGTCGCCAATCACCCGGATCAGGCCATTGGCGGCCGCCTGCAGCAGTTCGCCGACGGCGCCCTGGGCGCCGCCGTACACGATGCCAGGCCGGATGACCACGGCGCGCGCGCCGCTGCGGCGGGCACCCTCGAGCACGGCCGTTTCGTGCGCCGGGCGCCACGACAGCCCGGCCGGCGGCTGCGGTGCCGCCGCCTCGTCAGCCGACCCGCCGCGTGTTTGGCCCAGCACGCTCGCCGACGAGGTGTAGATGACCGCGACACGGCGGCCGGCGGCCGTGACGCGGGCTGCCACGTCCATGAGCGCCTCCACCGCCACCCGATCGACCGACGCCCCGCGCGCCGACGACTCGAACGCCGTGTGCACGAGCGCGTCGCACGACGCGGCGGCCGTCACATAGGAGGCAGGATTGGACAGATCGCCGACCACGGCGTCGACGCCGGGACGGGAGGGAGCATCGGAGGCCGCAGTCGAATGCCGCACGAGCGCGGTGACGCGATGCCCCGCGCGCGCGAACGCGTCGAGGACCGCGGATCCGACATAGCCGGTGGCGCCGGTAAGAAAGACTCGCATGGGGGGTGAGCGACAGATTGTAGTGGATCAGGCGGGCTGCGGGATCGATCGATTCGCTCGAGTCTACCGGAACGCCTTCACGGCGTTCCTTGGGGCGCCAGAGTGCGCTAAGTGCCGCATCGAAGATAATTTGGCGGTGCGGCGCGAGACCCTGATCGACTTTTTTTCGGACATCCTCGGGCTTCGCGGCGAGTTTCTCGTCTTCGACGACGGCTACCGGCACCGCGCCCATTCATACGAAGATGTCGGACGCGCGGCGCGCGGGTTCGCGGCACGGCTCTCGCGCGCGGGTCTGAAAAAGGGTGACAAGGTCGTGGTGTGGGGCGAGAACCGCCCCGAGTGGGTGGCGTGCTACTGGGGCTGCCTGCTCGACGGCGTGATCGTCGTCCCGATCGACTATCGATCCGCGCCGGCGTTCGTCGCCCGCGTGCGCGCGACGGTCGGCGCGCCCATCGTGCTCGTCGGCGACGACGTGCCTGCCCTCCCGCCCGATCTCGATCTCGGCGGCGCCCAGATCTGGAAGCTCGCCGATCTCGATTGGAGCGCCGACGGTCCGATGCCGGCGGTAGAGATCACGCGCGACGACGTCATCCAGATCATCTTCACGTCCGGCGCGACCGCCGACCCGAAGGGTGTCGTCATCCGGCACCGCAACGTGCTCGCCAACGTCGTGCCCGTGGAGCGCGAGGTCGCGAAGTACCGCAAGTACGCGTGGCCGTTCCTGCCGCTGCGGTTCGTGAACCTGCTGCCGCTCAGCCATATGTTCGGGCAGTCGATGGCGTCGAACGTGCCGCCGATGGTCCGCGGCACCGTCATCTTCACGCGCAGCCTGAATCCGCACGACGTGCTGCGGCTGATCAAGGGGCGCCGGGTCTCGGTGCTGGTGTGCGTGCCGAAGATCCTCGACGTCCTCCGGGAGTACGCCGTCCGGCAGTGGCCGGAGGCGGCCGAGGCGCCCCCGCCGGGCACCTCGATTCCGGCCCGCTGGTGGCGCTACCGCCGCGTCCATCGCGCGTTTGGCCTCAAATTCTGGGCATTTGTCGTGGGGGCGGCCCCCCTGCCGCCCGACCTCGAGGAGTTCTGGCGGCGGATGGGATTTGCGGTGGTCCAGGGCTACGGGCTCACCGAAACGGCGCCGATCGTCACCCTCAACCATCCGTTCAAGACCAGCAAGGGGTCGGTGGGCACGCCCATCGCCGGCGTGGACATCCGCATCGCCGAGGACGGCGAGATCCTCGTGCGCGGCGAGAACGTCACCAGCGGCTACTACGGCGACGCGGGAGCCGCCGTGGCCGCCGACGGCTGGCTGCACACCGGCGACATCGGCGATCGCGATGCGCAGGGGCGGCTGTTCATCAAGGGCCGCAAGAAGGAAATGATCGTCACGCCGGAAGGGCTCAACGTCTTTCCCGAGGACGTGGAGCGCGTGCTCGACGCGCTGCCCGGCGTGCGCGAGTCGGCGGTGGTGGGCGTCACCGAGGGGGCGCAGGAGCGAGTGCACGCGGTGCTGCGGCTCGATCCCGGCACCGACGTGGACGCGGCAGTGCGCGCCGCCAACAGGACGCTCGACGATCACCAGCGCGTGCGAACGGCCTCGGTGTGGACCGACGGCGATCTGCCGCGCACGGAGGGCACGCGCAAGCTCAAACGCGCCGCCATCCGCGAGTGGGTGCGCTCGGGCCAGCGGCCGGTGGCCGCAAGCGGCGGGCACACGGTGGAGGCGCTGATCGAGCGCTTCAGCCGCGGCCGCCAGGTGTCGGCGGACACCACGCTCGAAGAGCTCGGGTTGAGCTCGCTCGAGCGCGTCGAGCTGATGGTGGCGCTCGAAGATCGCTTCCAGTCCCGCCTCGACGAGTCGCGCTTCGCGCAGGTGTCGAGCGTCGCCGATCTGAAGTCGCTGCTGGAAGCGCCGGCGCCTGCGGGCGAGCCGGTGGACGAACCCGTGCACTTCCCCACCTGGAACCGCTCGTATCCGGTCTGGCTCGTCCGCCGCCTGTCGCAGGCCTTCTGGATCCTGCCGCTCGCACGCGTGTTCGCTCACGCTCAGGTGGAAGGGCGCGAGCACCTGCGCGGCATCCGCGGCCCGGTGATCTTCGCCGCCAACCACCAGAGTCACTTCGACGTGCCGGTGATCCTGTCGTCGCTGCCAGGCGGGCTGCGCGCGCGGGTGGCGCCGGCCATGGCCAAGGAGTTCTTCAAGGCCCATTTCTTCCCGGCCGGCTTCTCGTTCCGCGAGCGGCTGGGGAACTCGCTCAACTACTACCTGTCGGCGTTCTTCTTCAACACGTTCCCCCTCCCCCAGCGCGAAGCCGGGGCGCGCCAGACGCTCCAGTACATCGGGGAGCTGGCCGGCCGGGGCTGGTCGATCCTGATCTTCCCCGAGGGGATGCGGTCGAGGTCGGGCGAGATCAAGCCGTTCCGCGGCGGCATCGGGATGATTGGCGCCCGGCTCGACGTGCCGGTGATCCCGGTCCGCCTCGACGGAGTGGACCGGATCCTCCCGACCGGGTCGTCGTTTGCGCGCATGGCGAGGGTCCGCGTGGCATTCGGCGCGCCGATCACGCTGCGCGGAGAGGACTACGCGGCCCTCGCCAAGCAGGTAGAAGACGCCGTTCGGGCGCTTTGAATGATCACAACCTACAGAAAACGCAAGGTTTGCTCGAAAGCGCCCGATGTGGCACACTCATTGCTCGCGGCCGGCTCGAAACCCTAGAAAGGACTCGCTGATTGAGCAAGGACGATCTGATCGACATGCAGGGAACCGTGGTCGCCGTGCACTCTGGCGGCCTGTATCGCGTGCAGTGCGACGCCGGCCACGAAGTGCTGGCACAGTTGAGCGGCCGGATGCGGCGCTTCCGCATCAAAGTGGTGCCAGGTGACCGGGTCACCGTCGGCGTGTCGCCCTACGATCCCGTTCGCGGCATCATCACGTTCCGCGCTCGTTAGCTCCGAATTGAGCACCCACACTACGTCCTCACCGGATAAGCGCCGCCGCCGGCGCGGCCCCGTGCGCCGCGGAGGACCGCGCCCTGCGCACAAATCGACCGAGTCGGCGGAGCCGGCCGTGCTGGCTTACGAGCCGTCGGTCTTCGATCCCGCCCCGATTCCATTCGGCGCCCTATCGCTCGACACCCGGCTGCTGAGCGGCATCAAGGATCTCGGGTGGTCGGAAACGCGGTCGATCCAGAGCGGTGTGATTCCGCTGGCCCTGCAGGGCGGCGACGTCATCGCCTGTGCGGAGACCGGCACCGGCAAGACCGCCGCGTTCCTCGTGCCGATCCTCCAGCGCTTTCTCACCGAGCCGGTGCCGAACCCGCTGCGGACCCGCGCGCTGGTGCTGGCGCCCACGCGCGAGCTGGCGGTGCAGATCGAGGACCAGGTGCAGGGCCTCACCTACCACACGACCATCTCGAGCATCGCCGTCTACGGCGGCGTCCCGATGGACGCCCAGGAGCGCGCGCTCAAGGCCAACGTGGACATCGTGGTGGCCACGCCGGGCCGGCTGATGGATCACATGCGGCACGAGTCGCCGAACTTCACCGGGCTCGAGATCCTGGTGCTCGACGAAGCCGACCGCATGCTCGACATGGGCTTCTGGCCCGACGTGCAGCGCATCCTGGCGCAGCTGCCGGCGAAGCGGCAGACGCTGCTCTTCTCGGCCACCATGCCGGGCGAGGTGCTGAAGCTCACGCAGGAGTTCCTGCGCGATCCCAAGTACGTGCAGGTGGGCCGCCGCGGCGGACCGGCCACCACCATCTCACACGCGATTCAGGAAGTGGCCGGCGCGGAGAAGACGAAGTGGCTGGCCGACTGGCTGCGCCGCGAGGCGAGCGGGCCGGTGCTCGTGTTCTGCCGCACCAAAATCGGCGCCGACCGCCTGGCCACGCGCCTGAGCGGCATGGGCATCCGCACCGCGGCGCTGCATGCCGACCGCACGCAGCAGCAGCGCATGGCAGCGGTGGAAGGGTTTCGCACGGGCACGTTTCCCGTGCTGGTGGCCACCGACGTGGCCGCGCGCGGCCTCGATATCGAGGGCATCGCGCACGTCGTCAACTTCGAGGTGCCGGACACGCCGGAAGCGTACGTGCACCGGGTAGGCCGGACAGGCCGCGCCGAATCGACCGGAAGTGCCCTCACGCTGGTGGCGCCGGAAGAGCTGCGCGCCTTGAAGGCGTTGGAGAAAGCTGTCGGTGTCCGACTTCAATAACGATCCACAAGGCCCGCCGCAGGGCGGGGGCGACGGGCTCGCGGCCGCGGAGACGCCGGCCGTGCCGGCCGCCGAAACCCCATCGGCGGAAGCGGCGCTGTCGCCGGCGTTCGGGCGCTTCCGTTCGTGCCGCTGGCAGCAGCCGCCCGAGAACGGCAGCTCCGAGTTCTGCACGCACCGCGAGGTGAAGCCCTACGCGGGGACCACCGGGTTCGATCCCGAAGCGTGGTGCGGCGACTGCCAGTACTACAAGCTGCGCCGCGCGCCGAAGAAGCGCACGCCCAACAACGACGACTGGGGATACTGAAGAACCTGGTCGCCTCTGGCCCCTAGCCTTTGGGCTCTGGCCTTTCGTCGTAGGGGCCGCCTTCAGGCGGCCCTGAGTACGTAGAGGACCTTCCGCCTTCGCCAAGGCTACGGCGGACAAGTCAGGTCCGCTTGGGGCTGCGGCAGGCAGGACATATCACGTTGCCCGCGACCGACCCCCAACCGAGGCCCTGCGCTACGGCGGCGAACTTCTGCGAGAACTGCTCGGCCCAGACCTGGGGCACTTCGCTCGGACCCTCAGTCGGACTCGACGGCTCCCAATGGGCGTCGCACTGATGGCAGAACAATTCGAAGAACAAGTAGAGATCTCGAACGAGGTTCTCATCGACTTCGTCGGCGCTGGTGTCGTCGGTGTTTGTCACGCCGTGAGCCTTGAGCCCTGAGCCGACCCGGGCCGCCTGAAGGCGGCCCCTACGCCTGTGGCTTCGGCTCTTCGGAAAACTCTTTCGCCAGGTGCACCCACTCGCCGTTCGGCGCGAGCTGTTGATAGGCGCGCCAGTGCAGGCGCGCTTCCTGTGACCGGCCGTTTTTCTCGAGCGTGACCGCCAGATAGAAGTGCGCCTCGGCGTAGGTGGGGTTGAGGCGCAGCGCTTCGCGGTAGCACGCCTGCGCCTCGATGTAGCGCGCCAGGTCGTGAAAGATGTTGCCCAGGTTGAAATGCGCCTCGAAGACGTCGGGCTCGAGCGCAATCGCGCGCTCGTAGAGCGCCTGCGCCTCGACGACGTCGTCCCGCGAGTAGTGCAGGTTGGCGAGGTTGATGAGCGCCGGCACCAGGTAGGGATCGATTTCGAGCGCTCGGCGGTACGAGCGCAGCGCCCCGTCCACGTGCTGGGGATCCCCGTCGTCGAGCACCGACGCTTCCTGGAAGTAGCGCTCGGCCGACGACGGCTCTTCAGGCGGCGCATCCATCAGCGCGGCCATCGGCGGCGGCAGCTTCCGTGTGAGCTTCAGCACCTTCGCCACCGGCGCGTCGATCCGGAAGTCGAAGGCGAGCTGTCCCGTCTTCTCGGCGAGCAGGCTGCGAAGGACGGCGCGGAACGGCACGCCCTCGGCCAGCTCGGCGTCGGCCTGCCTCAGCAGCGCGAGATCGGGAAACGAATAGTGGGTGTCGCTGCCGCTGCGCAGAGGACGAATGAGCCCCCACTTCGCCATGTAGCGAAGATGATCGTCGCGCAGGAACCGATAACGGTCGAGGACGTTGCGCTTCGAGACCGCTGAACCGCTCGTCGTCACGCAGGCTTCACTATAATCCAGCTCACATGATTCTGGCCGGCGATGTGGGCGGCACCAAGACGCTGCTTGGCCTGTTCGAGCACGCGCGGCCCCGCCCCTCGCAACGCCATCTCTTCCGATACTCCACCACCGCGTTCTCGTCGTTCGGCGATCTGCTCGCCGCCTTTGCGGCGGACGTCGGCGGCATGCCGCGCCTCGCCGCCGTCGCGCTCGGCGTCGCGGGCCCGGTGGTGGGCCGCGTGGCGCGCCTCACCAACCACACCTGGGCGGTGGACGCCGACGAGCTCGCGGCGCGCAGCGGCGCGCCGGTGGCGCTGCTCAACGACCTCGAGGCGATGGCACACAGCCTCGAGGTGCTGACGCCTGACGAGCTGCTGGTGCTGCAGGCGGGTGAGCCGCAGCCCGACGGGCACGCCGCGCTCGTGGCCGCCGGCACCGGCCTCGGCGAGGCAGCGCTGCATCGCGTCGGCGGGCGGCTGGTCCCCGCGCCGTCCGAGGCGGGCCACGCCGACTTCGCGGCGCGCTCCGATCGGGAATGGGCGCTGGCGCGCATGCTGACGGAGCTCTACGGGCGCGCCACCGTGGAGCACGTCCTCAGCGGACCGGGGCTCGTGAACCTGTACCGCTTCACGCACGAGGCCGGCGGCTGCCCCACCGTGGAGGCGCTGGCGCCGGCGAACCGGCCGGCCGCGGTGACGGCCGCCGCGATGGATCGGCGCTGCGAGCGCTGCGTCGAGGCGGTCGAAATGTTCGTGTCGGTGTACGGCGCCGAGGCCGGCAACCTGGCGTTGCGCACTATGGCAACGGCCGGGCTGTACGTCGGCGGCGGCATCGTCCGTCACCTCGTGCCGGCTGTGCGGCCCGAGGGCCCCTTCATGCAGGCGTTCCGGTCCAAGCCGCCGATGGAGGCCCTGCTCCGGCGCATCCCCGTCCGGCTGATTCTCAACGCGGAGACAGGTATCCTGGGGGCCGCGGTGCACGCGCAGAGTCTTGTGCGCGGGTGACTTTTAGGCGCCTCTTCCTGGACTGACGTAGCCGCATGACACGGCTGACCTGGAGCGATCAGGCGAAATCTGGTGTAGTTTCGCGCTGGCTTCGCGATCTACCCGCTGGCACCGGATGTGCGGAAGGTATCGGCGTGCGCCACGCCCATCAGGCCCCCATCGTCCTCGCCGTGTTCGTCCTCACGCAGGTGCTGGACGGGACCCTTACCTACTGGGGTGTGACCAAGTTTGGCCTCGCGGTCGAGTCGAACGCCTACCTGCTCTCGCTGATGGAGGCCATCGGCACCGCGCCCGCCCTGATTGCCGCCAAGGCGCTCGCAGTGGTGTGCGGCGTCATCCTGTTCTCGACCACCTCGTTCCGCGTCCTCGCCGTGGCCACCGGCTGGTGCCTCGGCTTTGCCGTGGTCCCCTGGCTCGTGCTCTTCACCGCCTTCGGCAACGTCTAAAGAACCTGGAAGGCTTAGGGCTTAAGGCTTAGGGCTTCACCGCCGCCAGACGCACGACCCGCGCGTCGGACTGGCCAAAATCGCCTTTCGCATCGGCGTCCTCGTAGCGCACCACGCGCAGCGGCGCGAACAGGCGCAGCAACTCGTTGGTGTCGAAGACCACCCCGCCGCCGATCGACTGCGTCTTCGTCGCGTCGCGGTGGAAGCCTTCCACCACCACCATCCCGCCGGGGCGCAGCGCGCGAACCACCTGCGCCGCGTACTCACGGGCTCCGACGTAGCTGAGGACGATCAGGTCCCAGCGGTTCTCGCCCCACTCGTAGTCCTCGGCGCGCGCGACCGAGGTCGTGATCTTCACCCCCAGCTTCACGGCCGGGGCCTGCGCCGCGGCCACGGCTCGGTCCGCCGGATCGAACCCCACCGAGTCCCAGCCCTGCTGCGCCAGGTAGATCGTGTTGCGCCCCTGCCCCATGCC
>DASRPM010000095.1:0-2277 GCA_035646375.1 Vicinamibacterales bacterium | reverse complement strand
TGCCGTGGTGCCGTCCACTTCGGCGGCGTTCGGATCCGCCTTGCGCTGGAGGAGCGACAGCGCCGCGGCCGACTCGCCCGCCTTGACGGCGGCGACCAGCGCTCCCGGCGTGGCGGCGCTCGTGTTGACCGTGCGCGCTGTCTGCGCGAAGCCAGTCGTGCCGGCCAGGGTGAGCGCGGCGACGAGCATAGCGAGGATCGTGCGCATCACAGATTCGCCAGCGGTCCCGTGCTGTCGCCGAGCGTCTCGTGCCGCACGCCGGCCTTGTCGAGCATCGACACCAGGAGGTTGGTCATCGGCGTGTGATCGGGATAGCGCAGGTGACGGCCGCCCTTGAGCGAGCCGGCGCCGCCGCCCACCACCAGGTTCGGCAGCGGGAAATGGTCGTGCGCGTTGCTGTTGCTCATGTTGCTGCCGTAGAGCAGCACCGTGTGATCCAGCAGCGAGCCGTCGCCGTCCGGCGTCTCCTTCAGCTTGGTCAGGAACTCGCCGAACATGGTGACGTTGAACGTCTGGATGCGGACGTTCTTCTCCATCTTCTCGGCGCGGTTCTGGTGGTGCGAGATGGCATGGTGGCCGTCGGTGACGCCCACCTGCGTGTAGGTGCGGTTGCTCACCTCGCGCGACACCATGAAGGTGATGACGCGCGTGATCTGCGCCTGATAGGCCAGCGTCATCAGCTCGTACATCATCCCGACGTGCTCTTGGAAGTCGAAGGGGACGCCCGCCGGCCGCGACGGGAGCAGCAGTTCCTGGTCGCCCTGGCTCTTCTCGGCCCGCTGGATGCGGCGCTCGATCTCGCGCACGTTTTCCAGGTACTGGCTCATGGTCTGGCGATCGGACGCGCCGAGCTGCAGCTGCAGGCTGGCGGCTTCCTTGGCCACGGCGTCGAGGATGCTGCGGTCCTCCCTGATGCGCGCGACGCGCTGCGCCGCCGTGCCGCCCTCGCCGAACATCCGCTCGAAGACCTTACGCGGGTTGATCTCCATCGGCTGCGGCGTCGTGGGCGTGCGCCACGAGAGCGTGTTCATGTAGATGCAGCCGTAGTCGACGTCGCACGAGCCGATGAGGCCCGAGTGATCCTCGGTGGCGATCTCCATCGACGGCAGCGGCGAGTCCTGGCCGATCGACTGCGCGGCGATCTGGTCGGCGGTGATGCCGGCGTATGCGTCCACGCCCTGCGTCGGCTTCGGGCGAACGCCGCTCAACCACGTCGTCGGGCTCAGCGAGTGCACGGCGGTCGAGTCCGCGGCCCTGTGACCGAGACCGCTGACCACGTTGACGTAGTTGCGGTGCGCCTCGAGCGGCTTGAGGATGGGCGTGAACTCGAAGCCGGCGCCCTCGGCCGCCGGCGTCCACTTGTCCATGATGGCGCCGTGCGGCACGTAGACGAAGCCGAGACGGGACACCGGCTTTGCCGCCGTCTGCGCCAGGAGCGTGCGGGCGGGCACCATCGAATCGAGCAGCGGCAGCGCCATGCTGACGCCGAGGCCCTTCAGGAACGTCCGCCGCGGCAGGTGCTTTCGAGTGATAAACATCGTTGTCTCCAGCGCTCAGTGTGACGCCGCGGCGGCGACGAGTCCCGCGCCCGCCTGCGGCGCCTTCTGCCGGAATGCCGGGCTGTTCACGATGCCCGCCACGATTGCCGAGAACCGGTAGTTCTTCTTCGCCGCGTCCCGCGTAATCCCGCGGATTACCGGCAGGTCGTAGTGCTCGAGCCCCCGGCCCAGCCCGTACGTCATCAGCTTCTCGGTCAGGGTGCGGACGAACTGATCCGGGTGCCGCATGATAGCCGCTCGCAGGGCCACCGGGCCATCCACGTCGCTGCCGTCGGCCAGCTTGCCGGTCGGGTCGATGGCGCCGCCTGGCTCCTTCGCCCGCCAGGCGCCGATGCCGTCGAAGTTCTCGAGCGCGAACCCCAGCGGATCCATGACCCGGTGGCAGCTGGCGCAGGACGGCGTGCGGCGGTGCAGCTCGAGGCGCTCGCGCAGGGATTTGGGCTCCTGGCCGGCCTCGTTGTCGGACAGCGCCGGCACGTTGGCCGGCGGCGCCGGCGGCGGCGTGCCGAGGATGTTCTCGAGGATGTACTTGCCGCGCAGCACCGGCGACGTGCGGTTGGGATACGACGTCACCGTCAGCACGCTGCCCTGGCCGAGCAGGCCGCGCCGGGCCTGATTGGTCAGGGTGACGCGGCGGAAGTTGCTGCCGTAGACGTTGGGAATGCCGTAGTGGCGCGCCAGCCGCTCGTTGACGAACGTGAAGTCCGCGTTGATCAGA